>JAUJMI010000293.1 GCA_030446945.1 Longimicrobium sp.
TCACCCCCGCTCGTTCCTCGCTGCCCCCTCTCCCGATAACAGGAGAGGGCTGCGCTCCAGAGAGGGGGCGGACTCCACGTGTCTCGCAGATGCCTCGTGGGGCGCGATTCGTCGCATCGGCCCTCTCCCCCACCTCGCCCGCCGCCCACCGCACGGACTCTCCTACGGGCAGACCTGCGTTGTCTGCCCGCCCTCGCCCCGGCCACGATCCTCGCCTCCCGCCCGGTCGCCGCACGTGGCTGACCCTGCCCGCCCCGGCGCCCGACCTCGCAAAACGTGCCGGACCCAGGGCCCCTCTCCCACGGCGTTTTGTGGGAGAGGGTGGCGGCTGTCAGGCCGCCGGGTGAGGGCCCTCCGGCCGCAGCGCCTCCAGCGGCGTCACCGGCCCTTCCGCGGCCGGGGCGGAGGGAATGGCTTGCGGGTCGGGGGTGGGGGCGACGGTGGCGCGCTCGTCCTCGAGGGTGGCGAAGCGGTGCTCCCACTGCCGCATCATGCGCACGAAGGAGTGCGCCACGTCGGGGTCGAACTCGGTGCCGGCGCGCTCCTCGATGTACTTGAGCACCGCGCCGGACGACCATGCGGCCCGGTACGGGCGGTGGGTGCGGAGCGCGTCGTACACGTCGCAGACGTGGGCCAGCCGGCTGGCGGAGTGGCAGGTGCGGCAGTAGTGCAGGGAGGGGTAGCCGCCCCCGTCGTGCATCAGGTGGTGCTCGTAGGCCACGATCGCGGCCATGTCCAGGTTCTTCTCCGAATCCAGGATGATGCGCGCGCCCTCCACCGGGTGGGCGTTGATGATGGCGCGCTCGTCGGCGCTCAGCTTCCCCGGCTTGTTCAGGATGTCGCGCGGAATGCGCACCTTGCCGATGTCGTGCAGCAGCCCCGCCACACCAAAGGAGCGGATATCGCCCCCCTGATAGCCCAGGAACTCGGCCATCGCCATGGTGAGCACCGACACGTTCATCGAGTGCGTGGTGGTGTACTCGTCGTGGTTCCGCAGCCGCAGGAGGGGGAGGATGATCTGGCTGTCGCCGTGCATCGCCACCGAGAGGGAGCGCACCACGGCCTCCGCCTCCGCTAGCGGCACGGGGCGGTCGCGCTCCACCTCGTCGTGCATCCAGCGGATCGCCTGCACCTCGTCCGCCAGCGAGTAGTCGAGGGCGGCGGTGCGGGTCTCCGGCGCGTCGGATTCGCCGCGGATGCCCACGGATCCGAAGCGGATGCGCGTGCGGCGCATCTGGTTGATCTCCGGCGAGTCGATGGAGCCCACCGTGAGGCGCGCCAGGATCTCCTCCAGCAGCCCCTCCAGCTCCTCGCGCGTCACCTCCTCGTCCAGCTCCAGCCGCTGCACCCCGGCGGCCACCAGCCGCCCGCTCCACTCCCACCCGCGCAGCTCGCGCAGCGGCTCGCTCCCGTGCACCACCTCGTCACCCAGAAAGGTGAAGACCTGCCTGGTGGACACGGCCTGGAGGTCCGCGAGGCCGGCGTAAGCCACGTCCAGCGCGCGCTCGCGGGCGGGGTGGCCGTCCTGGTACAGCCCCATCGTCGCCAACGCCTGCGCGAAGCCGGCCAGGAAGCGTGCCGCGTCGCTCATGGCGTCTCCCTGCGCGCCAGGGCGGCGCCGATGACTTCGGAGTCGGAGGAGCGCAGGGCGATCTCCAGGAATCGGGCGGCGGATGGATGCTCCGCCCAGCCGGTGGCGAGGGCGGCGAGGGCGGCCTTCATGTGAGGCGAGGGCGCGGCGAGCCGCGGCTTCCCCAGCCAGCCGCGGCCGCCGTCCACCAGGTGGAGCAGCGTCTGCACGGCCGCGGCCTCGCGGGCGCCGCCCAGCACGCGGATGGCGAGGGCACGCAGCTCGGGGTCGGTGGCGGCGTCGCCGGCGCGGCGGCAGACGAGGGGGAGGACGGCGGGCGGGCAGTCGGCGGCGCACTCGGCCAGCGCGCTGCGGTTCACCTGCTCGTCCGCATCCACCAGGGCGAGGCTCAGGGCGCGGGCGCGCTCGTCGCGGATGCGGAAGGCGAGCTTGAAAGCTTCGCGGCGCACCCGCTCGTCGTCGTGGCGCAGGAACGGGGCGGGCGAGAATCCGGCCGGCCAGGGACCCGCATCCTGGAGGATCACCAGCAGGTTGCGGATGACGAACCAGCGCCCGTCGCCCAGCCGCCGCACCGCCGCCGCCGCCGCGGAGGCGCCCATCCGCCCGAGCCGGTAGAGCGCGGCCCGCCGCACCACGCGCAGCTCGCTCGCCGCCATCTCGTCCATCAGCGGCGCGATGGCGGCGGCGCCCATGCGCTCCACCAGCCGGTCCAGCCCCGCGCTCCCCTCCGGCCCGGCGGCGAGAAGGGCGCGCACGCTCTCGCCGGTGCTGACGAAGTCCCAGGCGGCGGCGGCGAAGTGCGACTCCTCGGGGGCGGTGTCCAGCAGGGTGAGCAGGTCGGGGAACTCGCCGCCCGCCATCATCCGCGAGAGCGCGGCCCAGGCCGTGGTCCCGGCGGCATCCACCTCCAGCGCCGTCTGCACCATGCGCAGCGGCTTCGGGTCGTTGGGACCGGGAAGGAGGCCGGCGATTCCGGTGGCGCTGTGGGCCAGCCGGTCCAGTGTCACCGAGTACGTCTCGGGATTGGGATCGGGGAGCGTCCACCCGCCCACCAGGAGTTGCACCTGCTCGCGCAGCTCCCTCTCCGCCACGATGCGCACCGGTCCCGCGGAGCGTTCGGCGTGCGCGGCGAGCTTGGCGAGGAGGCGGAGGAGGGAGTGCGAGATGTTCTGTTCGCTCGCGGCGGCCGCGGCCTCCACCAGCTTGACCACCGCCTCGGCCGCGAAGCCGTGCGACGCGTCCAGGAGGAAGCGGCGGCGCTGCACGTCGTCGCCGCCCATCGCCACCAGGCGGCGGAGCGTCTCGGGGTTCAGCCCGGCGATCATCTGCGCGAGGCGGCGCCTGACCTCGGCCGCGCCGCGCTCGTCGCCGTGCCGCAGCTCGTTCGCGAGCTGCAGGAGGTAGCCCACGATCACCTGGTCGTAGGCCACCGCGTGCGCCTCGCGGTTGATGGCCTCCGCGACCGCCGACGGCTCGGGGGAGACCTCCTCATCCTCGTTTTCCACCGCCGCGCGCGCCAGCCCGATCCAGAGCCGCGCCGCCCGCGGGTCTTCGGGGGCGCCGGCCTCCGCCTCGCCGGAGAGCTCGAGTTGGGCGTAGGAGAGCGGGTGCAGGCGGATGGCGCCCCACGACGGTGCCTCGCCCCGCGCGGGGAGCGCGGGCCCGGTGACCTCCGCCTCGGACGACAGGAGCGCGAGGAAGGCGCTCACCTCTTCCGCGCGGGCGCCGCGGCCGATCGTCACGGCGCCCACCCGGTGCCGGTGCAGGCGCCCCGCCAGCCCGCTGAGCACCGGGTTGTTGGGATCGGTCGCCACCCCTTCGATCACGAGCTGCTGCCGCGCCACACCGAACGACACGGAGTCGCGGTCCAGGAACAGCCCGTCCAGCCGGCGCATCACCGCGTCGGCGCTGCGCACGAGGAAGGGGTGCCTGGCCGGGTACACGCCGTGGCTCTGCAGGGCGATCGCCAGCTCGATCAGGAAGTTCGCCAGCTCCCGCGGAAGGGCGACCTTTTCGGCGGGTGAGGCGGGGGTTGGCGCGGACATGCGGTTGGGCGAGGGGAGCGTCGCAGCACCGGCCGGGACCTGAATGTTCGCGCCTCGAGCGCCCATGCGCAACTCACGTTTGAAAGCGGCGTGGTCGACCGTCAGCGGCCGAGCGCTTTCATGGCGGACTCGGGGTAGCGCGCCCCTGCCGCGACTCCCTGGGGCGCCACTTCGCCGATGCGCACCAGGTCGTCGCCGGTGAGCTCGACGCGGACGGCGCCCACGTTCTCTTCCAGGTACTCGCGGCGCTTGGTACCGGGAATCGGGACCACGTCCTCCCCCTGCGCCAGCACCCAGGCGAGGGCGAGCTGCGCGGGGGTGCACCCGCGTGCCCGTGCGATCTCCTCGATGCGCGCGACCAGCTCCAGGTTCCTGGCGAAGTTCTCCCCCTGGAAGCGCGGGGAGCTGCGCGGGTAGTCGTCTTCCGGGAGGTCATCGACGGTGCGGAAGCGTCCCGTCAGAAAACCGCGCCCCAGCGGGCTGTACGGCACGAACCCGATCCCCAGCTCGCGCAGGGTGGGGAGGATCTCGTCTTCCGGCTCGCGGCTCCAGAGCGAGTACTCGGTCTGCAGGGCGGCGATGGGGTGCTCGGCGTGGGCGCGGCGGATCGTCTCCGGGCCCGCCTCGGAGAGCCCCAGGAAGCGCACCTTGCCGTCTTCCACCAGCCGCGCCATCGCGCCCACCGTCTCCTCGATGGGGACGTCGGTGTCCACGCGGTGCTGGTAGTAGAGGTCGATGCGGTCGGTGCCGAGCCGCTTGAGGCTCGCCTCGCAAGCCCGGCGCACGTAATCGGGCCGTCCGTTGATGCCGCGGAACGCCGGGTCCTCCGAGCGGACGATGCCGAACTTGGTGGCGATGACCACCCGTTCGCGCTTGCCGCGGATGGCGCGCCCGACCAGCTCCTCGTTGGTGTACGGCCCGTAGATGTCCGCCGTGTCCAGCAGCGTCACGCCCAGCTCCAGCGCGCGGCCGATGGTGGCGAGCGACTCGGCCTCGTCGCCCTCGCCGTAGAACTCCGACATCCCCATGCACCCCAGCCCCAGGGTGGACACCCGCAGCCCGCCGCTCCCCAGCGCACGCTCTTCCATCGTCGTCTCCAAGGTTCCACTCGCCGACTGCGCTCCGCAAGCAGGTACGTTACCGTCTGCGAGGGGAGTGCGCCAAGGCCGGCGGTTGAAACCGCTGCAACAACCTCGGGAAACCTGCCTTCGCAGGTTGCGGGGGCGGGGTTGGTGCGGGAGGCGGGCGCGCGGGCCTCTTGCCTCGCCGGCTGGACAGGGGGAGAGCCACTGACCACTAACGCACTGCCCCTGGCCCGAATCCGGCATCGGCCCGGCGAGCGTATGTAGAGGGTGCGGCGGAACATGGGACGCTCCGCGGCCTACAAGCTCCCCACACCCCAACCACGAAGGCACCGCCGATGCTGATCCGCAAGCCCGACGACATCCCGTCCTCCGAGATCACGCCGGAGAGCGTGTACGTGAACCGCC
>JAUJMI010000294.1 GCA_030446945.1 Longimicrobium sp.
CTGCTCTTTGCGGCGTACTACGCGCGCCAGCACATCCTCGACCGGCGCGGGCTGGTCGCCGAGGTGCTGGCGGCGCGGGGGGTGCCGTCAACGGGGCGGTCCGTCGACGTGAGCCACGCCGTCCTCGCGCACGTGCCGCTCGGCTCCACCCAGCGGACGGCGGTCAACACGCTGAAGTGGGGAGGATTCTCGGTGGAGGAGTTCCCTGCCTCGCGCTACGAGTGGCTCGGCTACAACTGCGCGGACTGCGATCGCGGCATCTGGGGACGATACAACCAGAGCTTCCTCACCGGAGGGCAACGCCTTGTCGTGGGCATCGGGTTGCGCGGCGGGCGGGTCGCCCACCTCGAGGCGCACCGCTCCGATCGGGTCATCGAAGTCCCCTGACCCGCGCCGGATCATCCACTCCGAACGCAGGTCGCGGCAGAGGCGCAGCAGCTTACAGGTGTGAGTCGGCGCGGCTGGCGCGGGGGAGAGGGCGGGCAGACACGCAGGTCTGCCCCTACCGGGTCTGTGCGGTGGGGCAGCCGCCGAGACAGGGCAAGGGCGGGCGCGATGAATCGCGCCCCTACGAGGCATCCGCGAGCCTCACGGAGTTCTCCCCCTCCCGCCCTGCGCCCCCGCAGGCGGGGGAGGGGGCCGGGGGGAGGGGGCCTCTGGGGCCCCTCACCCCGCGAACCCCTCCACCTGCGCCAGCACCTTCTCCGGCTCCGCGGCCAGGATCACCACCACGTCGCCCTCCCCGATCATCCGCAGCGCGTGGAACACCGCCTCGGATTCGTCGAGCACCTTCTCGTAGCGCTCCGGGGGGAGGCCGCCGGACTCCAGCCCTTGCGCCAGGATGCGCATCGCCTCGCCCACGGGACGCCCCCGGCGGTAAGCCTCGTTCTCCTTGAGGACGACGTGGTCCAGCGCCGCGAAGGCCGAGCCGATCTCGCGCATGTCCTCGTCGCGCCGGTCGCCTGCGATGCTGAGGACGCCGATCCGCCGCCGCGCATCCATGCGCACCACGAAGTCGATGAGGCCGCGCACCCCCGCCGGGTTGTGCGCGTAGTCCACCACCACCTTGCCGCCGCGCACGGGCAGCACGTTCAGCCGCCCCGGCGTCGCCGCGCGCGAGGGGACGAAGGCGCGCAGAGCCTCCGCGATCTTGACGGGCGGAATGGCCTGCGCGTGCGCCACCGCGGCCGCCGCCAGGATGTTCTCCAGCTGGAAGCGCGCCGCGCCCCCCATCGTCAGCGGCACCTCGGCGATGGGGAGGACGGGGAGCCGCTCCGATCCCTGGCGCAGGACGACGCTCTCGCGCCCACCCTCCGGCTCCACGGTGACGGCGGCGCCGCCGGAGGCCAGGTGCTCGGCCACGGCGGGGTTGTCCGCCTCGCCCCGCGCCGAGATCAGCACCACGTCGCCGCGGGTGACGGCGCGCATGCCCAGGACGCGCGGATCGTCGGCGTTGAGCACGGTGTGCCCGCCGGGTGCGACCGCCGCAGCGATCACCGCCTTGACCTCCGCGAGCTGCTCCAGCGTGTGGATTCCGCGCTGGCCCATGTGGTCAGCCGAGACGTTGAGCACCACGCCGACGTCGCAGTGTTCGAAGCCCAGCCCCGACTTCAGGATTCCGCCGCGCGCCGTCTCCAGCACCGCCACGTCCACGCGCGGATCGGAGAGGACGACGTTGGCGGCGAAGGGGCCGGTGAGGTCGCCCTCCATCAGAAGCGTGTCCTGGTAGTAGACGCCGTCGGTGGTGGTAAAGCCGACCCGCCGCCCGGTGTGGCGGAAGAGGTGCGCGATCAGGCGCGTCGTCGTCGTCTTCCCATTCGTACCCGTGATGGCGATCACCGGGATGCGCGTCTCGCTCCCCGGTGGATAAAGCATGTCCAGGATGGCGCCGGGCACGTCGCGCGGCGTGCCGGCGTCGGGGTCGGTGTGCATCCGGATGCCGGGGGATGCGTTGACCTCGATGATCGCCGCGCCGTTCTCGTCGAAGGGGACCCCCACGTCGTCGGTCAGCACGTCCACGCCGGCGATGTCCAGCCCCACCGCCGCCGCCGCGAACTCGCACAGGGCGCGGTTGCGCGGGTGGATCTCGTCGGTGCGGTCGATGGAGGTGCCGCCGGTGGAGATGTTCGCCGTTCCGCGCAGCTGCACCTCCTCGCCCGCGTCCGGAACGGAGCCGAGGGTGCGGCCGGTGCGCGCCAGGAAGCGCTCCGTGAGCTCGTCCAGCGGGAGCGGGACGAGGGGCGACGCGGGGTCGTGGGGGTCGCGCTTGGGGTTGCGGTTCTCCTCGTCCGCCAGCTCTCGGATGCTGCGCCGCCCGTCCCCGACCACGTGCGCAGGTACGCGCTCCGATACCGCCACCACCCGCCCGTCCACCACCACCACGCGGTGCTCGCGCCCGGTGACGAAGCGCTCCACGATCACCTTCGGATGCTCGGCAACGGCGATGGTCCACGCAGCGCGCACGGCGGCCTCCGTGTCCAGGCGGCCGGATATGCCGCGGCCGTCGTTGGCGTCCAAAGGTTTGAGGAGAACCGGGAAACCGAGATCCTCCGCCAGCTCGAGCGCGTCCTCCAGCGAGTTGACGACCTCGCCCTCAGGGACGGCGAGGCCGATCCGCTCCAGGATCTCCTTGGTGCGGTGCTTGTCCGAGGTGATGTCCGTCGCGATCACGCTGGTGAAGTCCGTCATCGCGGCGTCCAGCCGCCGCAGGTTGCGGCCGAGCCCGAGCTGCACCACGTGGTCGCCCGCCGCGCGCCGCACCGGGATGCCACGGCGGCGCGCCTCCGCGATCAGCACCGAGCCGGTGGGGCCGGGATGCGACCGCGCGTACACCTGGCGCAGATTGTCGACCACTCTGTCCACTCTGACCGTCACACCGCGAATGCACTCGCGCACCAGGGTGGCGGCATCGTGCAGAGCCTCGAGGCCGAGTTCCTCCTCATCGAAGCCCAGCGCGAGCACCGCCGGGTCCTCCCCCGCGGCGGGGGCGATGCGGCAGAAGGTGGGCGGCGAGCCGGCCTGCGCCTGGAGCACCGACGCCACGCGCGCGATCACCTCGGGCCAGGTCGCATCATCGCCCGCTTCGACGTCGGGGAGGACGGCGCGCAGCCGCTCCGCGAAGCCCTTCACCGCCGCGCAGGTGGTGCCGGCGAGCTCGCCCTCCTCCACCTCGGCGACGGCGGCGGGACCGGGCGCCCAGAGGCTGCGTCCGCGCAGGGCCCCGACGCCGCGCAGGCGGAGCCCGTCCGCGAGCTCGCGCGGATCAGACGGCATCGGCGGGCTCCCGCTCGTCCGCGCCGCGCAGCACGCCGTCGCGGATCACGGCGACTGGGTCGCTCTCCGCGTCCGGGCCGCGGCGCACCGTGAACGAGGCGGGGAGTCCCTCCTCCAGCGACGTGCGCCCCGCATCGTCCCGCTCCAGCGCCTCCGGCTCGGGGTGGACGAAGCACCCCTCCGCCTCCACCACGACGCGCGCCGTGTAGTCCGCCAGGTCGCCGACCGACGCGGTGGTGCCGCCGGAGAGGTCGAGCGGTGTGGCGAAGTCGGCGCCGATGTCCGCGCGAAACGGCTCCAGCCCCGGCACCACGACGGTCCCGCCGCGCACCAGGAGGTCGAAGACGCCGGTGTCGTTTTCCTCCAGCGATTCGTACTCCTCCACCGGAACGGCGGCGTAGCTGCCGTCCGCCAGCGCCTCCAGCGCGGCGAGGATGGCGACGAAGCTGAGCTTGCGCAGGAACTGCTTCTCCGGATCGTCCGGCCAGTAGCCGCACTCCAGCAGCACCGCGGTGGCGCCGGAGCGTTGCGTGTACTCGCCCGAGCCGGTGGGGTTGTACTCGTCCTGGAAGCGCGCCACGCGCCCCTCAGCGAGCGGCTCCACGGCGCGGCGGATGGCGCCGCACAGCCGCTTGGCGCGGATGCGGCGCTCGTCGTCTTCCATCTGCGGGTTCCCGGGCGTGGCCAGCATGGCGAGCGCGGTCAGGCGGCCGCCCTCGCCCACACGCTTGCGCACGTCCTGATCGTGCAGGTTGAGGACGAAGTCGGGGCGGAACTCGTCGTGCAACCGCTTGAACGCCTGCATCTCCGGCGAGCGCCAGGCGCGGGCATCGCGGTTGATGTCGATCCCCTGCGCGTTGGTGCGGATGAAGCGCTCGGCCCCGTCCGGGTTCAGCATGGGAATGGCGGCCAGCGTCAGCCCCTCCGCCAGGCGGCGCACGCGCTCGTCGTCCGGCTCGCGCGCGAAGTAGCAGAGGAGGTCGGCGAGGCCCATGGTGTGGCTGGGCTCGTCGCCGTGCATCTGCGAGTAGAGGAGGACGCGCAGGGGCCCCCGTCCGAAGCGCACCGCGTACAACGGCCGGTCCTCGGCGGAGCGCCCGATCTCCTCGCGCGAAAGGCACCCCGCCTCGTCCACGAGCGTGCCGAGGAGCTGCCACAGCTCGGCGTGGGTGAACTTGCGGTGGGTGAGTGCGGGAAGGGCGTACGCTTCGTGGAGTAGGTCCCGTTCTGCGTCGAACGTCATCCGGCTCGTCTGCTCGGGGTGCTCAGGGCTCGCCGTGGAGCTTGGTCCAGCGCGAGGACGGGCCGGGGGACCTGCTCCCGGCGAGGATCGCGCGACCGCGCCGCTCCAGGAAGGCGAGGAGGCGCGACAGCTCATGCTCGCGCTCGCCGGCGTCCTCGGCCCAGGCGCTGCGCGGGTACGCGGCCCCGCACCGCGCGCACGCCACCGTGCACCCGCCGCGGCCTTCTCTGTGGAGCGTCCAGCTTCCGGTGCAGTCCGGGTGCGAATGGTCCAGCAGCAACGGATCCTCCTCTGGGCCGGCGGCGGGGAAGGATCGGCGGGCGGAGCCCCCCGGCCTCTTCCTCCCCGAATCGCACCGCGCATGCCCCGTCCGTATCAGCGCAAAAGGCGGCTCCGCTCCTGGGACCGGCTCTCGTGACTGCTGGCCTCGGTTGTTCTGGGCGGCCGGCTCAGAACCGGAGGTTGAGCCCCACGCCGAGCGTGACGTAGTCGAGATCGTCGATGGTGCGGTAGCGCACCATCGGGGTCAGCGACAGGTTCTGCCCGACCGGGTAGAAGCCCCCGAGGCCCGCCTCCAGCCCCGTCTCGTC
>JAUJMI010000295.1 GCA_030446945.1 Longimicrobium sp.
CGCCCCCTGTCGTTCGGGGAGATCCTGGACAGCGCCTTCAGCCTGTACCGGCGCCACTTCGCGACGCTGGTGTCCGCGGCGCTGATCCCGCTGATCCCAAGCATGCTCCTGACGGGCGTCTTCGCCCGCTCCGCGCTGACCGCGGGGGCGGCCGACGCGTACGGCGCGGCCATGATCCCGATCGCCCTGCTGGGCTTCGTGGCGGGGCTCGTGATGTGGGCCGCGCTCACCCGCATGGTGGGCGAGGCATGGACCGGCGGCGAGGTCTCGGTAGGCGACGGCTACCGCCGCGGGCTGCGGGCCTTCTTCCCGCTCCTGGGCTCCATGATCCTGGCGTACGTGATCGTGCTCGGGGTGATGTTCGGCGTCTTCCTGGCCGGGGGACTGATCGCCGCGGTGCTCGCGGGAATCGGCATGGCCATCGGCAACCAGATCGTCACGGTGGTGCTCATGGTTCCCGTGGTGCTCCTGGCGCTGGTGGCGTTCATCGCCGCCGTGTCCACGCTGTTCGCGGTGCTGCCCGCCATCGTCATCGAGAGAAAGGGGCCGGCCGAGGCCATCATGCGCTCCGTCCGCCTTTCGCTGGGCGCCATCGCGCGGGTGGCGGGGATCGTCGCGATCACGTTCCTCATCATCTTACTCCCCGTCTTCTTCGTGATGGCGGTGACGGGCGGCTTCGCGGCGTTCACCGACCCGGGCTCGGTCCCCAGCGCGGGGAGCTTCTGGATTCAGCAGGTGGCGAACTCGCTGATGAGCGCGCTGACCACGCCGTTCATGACCGCCTCGCTCGTGATCCTCTACTTCGACCGCCGCGTGCGCACCGAGGCGTACGACGTGCAGCTCGCCGCCGACGCGCTCGCGGCCGACACCGTCGTGGCCGGGTGAGCCCATCCGCTTCCACCGGCACGCCCGTTCGCGCCACGGTGGATGCGTACGGCGTGCGGATGGCGGTGGAGGGGTGACGATGCAGCTTCCCAGCGCCGAGCAGGTGGATCGCGCGCTCCGCGAGGTGTACGCTCAGCCGGAGTTCGCGGCGCACACGGAGCCGCCGGGGCTGATGGACCTGATCTGGGAGCAGATCGGCAGGGGAGTCCGCTGGGTATTCGACCGGCTGAGCGGCGTCGGCGGGTTCAAGGAGGCGGGACCGGTCGTTTTCTACATCGTGGTGGCGGTCCTGGCCGCGGCCGCCATCGGCCTCCTCGCGCACATCTTCTACACCAGCGGGGTCGCCTTCTCGCGCGAGCGCGGCGCCGGCCCCGGCGAAGACGGCGAGGCGCAGCGGGGCCCGCGCACCGCGGCGGACTGGGAGGGCGCGGCGCGGCGCGCGGCGGCCGAGGGGCGCCTGCGCGAGGCGTCGCTGGCACTCTACAACGCGCTGGTGCTGCGGCTGGACGCCCGCGGCGCGCTGCGCTTCGACCCCGCCAAGACGCCGGGCGACTACCGCCGGGAGGTGAGGGCCAACCCCGAGGTGGCGCGCCCCTTTGCCGCGTTCGTGCGCGGCTTCGAGCCGGTGGTGTTCGGCGGGCGGGCGCTGGACCCGGAGGGCTACGAGCGGCTCCGCGCCGCCGCCGGAGAGGCGGGCGCACGTGGGTAGCCGCCGCGACCTGCTGGTGCTGGGGCTCCTCTTCCTGGTAGTGGCCCTCCTCTCCACCCTCGCCACGCCGCGGCGGCAGGAGTCGGCCGATCCGCGGCCCTCCTCGTTCCACACCACGCGGTCGGGCACGCGGGCGCTGCACGACCTGCTCGGCAGGCTCAAGGTGAAGACGGGCCGCCGCCTCACGCCCTACGCGGACGCGGACTCGCTCGCAGGGACGCTGGTGCTGCTGGACCCCAGCGAGGGGATCTCCCCCGCCGAGCTCCATGCGCTGGCGCAGTGGGTGCGCGCCGGCGGCAGTCTGATCTACGCGGCGGGGGGGCGGGAAGACATCGCCGACACGCTCGGGCTCCAGCTCCGCGACATGGAGGGCGACACGCTGCGGATGTGGCGCTCGGAAGAGCGGATGCGCTCCGCGCTCCCCCTGCGCCACGCGTGGACCGAAGGAGTGGTCAGAGTGGACGGGTTCCGCCGCACCTTTGCGCCCCGCTCCCCTGCCCTGGTGCGGGCCGGCGCGGCGCAGCTGCTGGCGGTGGACAAGCGGCCCGTAGCGGCCACCTTCCCCCTGGGACGCGGACGGGTGGTGGCGTGGAGCGATCCGCGCCCGCTCGTCAACGACACGCTGCGGGGGAGCGGCGCGGCGCCCGTCTTCGCCCGTGCGGCGGCGGAGCTGGCGCGTGGCGGGCGCCCGGTGTACTTCGACGAGTACCACCACGGCTACCGCGGCGGCGGGAGCGCCGTGGCGGGGACGCTGCGCTTCCTGCGCGACCGGCCCTGGGGGCACGCCACGCTGCAGTGGTTCGCGGCGGCGCTGGGGCTGCTCCTGCTGGCGGGGCGGCGGGGGGGCGCGCCGGCGGCGCCGGCGCCGGCGCGCAGGCGCTCGCCGCTGGAGCATGTGGAGGCGCTGGCGGGGGCGTACCGGCAGGGCGGCGCACGGCGCACGGCCCGCCGCCTGCTGCTGGCCGGGCTCGCGCGCCGCATGGGCCGCCGCCCGCCGCGCCAGGGCGCCGGCGAGCGCGAGACGCTGGAGAAGCTCACCTCGTTTGCCGGCGCGGGCCGCGCGGCGGCGGCGCTCAGGGACGAATGGAAGAAGGGGGACGCGGCCGACCTGGTGGCGCTCTCCCGCGACGTGGACCGACTCCTGGAAGAGGCGAAACGAACGTGACGATCCTGGACACGCCGGCCGCCGCCGGCGACGGCGCGCAGGCCGTGCTGGACCGGCTGGGCACCGTGGTGCTGGGGCAGGAAGATGTGCTCCGCCAGATGATGGTGGCGCTCCTGGCCGGCGGCCACGCCCTGATGGAAGGGGTTCCCGGCACCGCGAAGACGCTCTCCATCCGCTCGCTGGCGCTGGCGCTGGAGCTGCGCTTCGGTAGGGTGCAGTTTACCCCGGACCTGATGCCCACGGACCTGGTGGGCGTCAACATGCTGGACGAGCTGAAGCGCGAGTTCGTCTACCACCCCGGCCCCATCTTCACCGACCTCCTCCTGGCGGACGAGATCAACCGCGCCCCCGCCAAGACGCAGGCCGCCCTGCTGGAGGCGATGGCCGAGCGGCAGGTGACGGTGGATGGCAGGACGCGCGTCCTCCCCGCCTCCTTTACGGTCTTCGCCTCGCAGAACCCGGTGGAGTACGAGGGCACCTATCCGCTCCCCGAGGCGCAGCTCGACCGCTTCCTCCTCAAGATCGTCATCGGCTACCCGGACCACGACGCGGAGCGCGCCATCCTGGACCGCTACGCCGAAGGCTTCAGCGCCGACCGCGTGGAGAGCTACGGGCTGGCGCCCATGATGTCTGCCGCCGAGCTGATCGGGCTGCGGCAGGCGGTCGCCGCGGTGCACGTGGAGCCGGCGGTGCGCGACTACGTCACCCGCGTCGTGCGCGCGACGCGCGAAGAGCCGACGCTGGCGCTGGGCGCGTCGCCGCGAGCCAGCGTGGCGCTCTTTCTAGCCTCGCGCGCCGAAGCCTTCCTCTCCGGGCGCGACTTCGTGACGCCGGACGACGTGAAGGCGCTCGCCCTCCCCGTGCTGCGCCACCGGGTGATGCTGACCCCCGAGGCCGAGGTAGAGGGGCAGACAGTGGACGAGCGGCTGAACGGGCTCCTGCAGACGCTTCCGGCGCCCACCCGGTGAGCCCCAAACCCCGCCGGGAGTGGGCGCCCGGCGTCCTCCCGTCGCACCGTTTCCTCATCCTGCTGGCCGGCGCGGCGCTCCTCCATCCGCTGAGCACCGCGGGCGCGCTGGCGGCGGACGCATTCCTCCTGGTTCTCTTCGCCGCGGACGCCGTCCTGGCGCCGCGCGCGCTGCGGGTGGAGAGGCGCGCGCCCCGCCGCGTCTCCCTCAACGCCGAAGCGGAAGTCACGCTCTCCGTCCAGAACAGCGGCCCCCGCCCGGCCCACCTGCGGATCACCGACGACCTCCCGCCGATCCTCACCAGGCTGGGCGGCGACGTGCGCGAGCTGACTGTCCGCCCCGGCCACACGGAGCGCGCCACCTACCGCGTGCGCGCCGCCCGCCGCGGCGACGAGGTCCTGGGCGACGTGCACCTGCGCGTCCTGGGTCCGCTGGGGCTGGCGTGGAGGCAGCGCCGCATCCCGCGCGAGGATGCCGTGCGCGTGCAGCCGGGGGTTGCCGAGCTGCGCCGCTACCGCCTCCTGGGCCTCCACAACCGTCTGCGCGACGCGGGCTTCCGCGCCGTCCGCCAGCGCGGCGAGGGCGGCTCCTTTGAGAGCCTGCGCGAGTACGTGCGCGGCGACGACCCGCGCAGCATGGACTGGAAGGCGAGCGCGCGCCGCGGGCAGATGATCGTGCGCCAGTTCCAGGTGGAAAAGCGGCAGAACGTGATGATCGCCATCGACGCCGGCCGCCTGATGACGCAGAAGATCGGCGGCCAGGAGCGCCTGGACTACGCCCTCACCGCCGCCCTGCTGCTGGCGGACGTGGCGGCGCTGCACGGCGACCTGGTGGGCCTCCTCGTCTTCTCCGACCGCGTGACGCAGTACCTGCCGCCGAGCAAGACCTCGCTCTCGCGCATGGCGGACGCGCTGGGCGACGTGCACGCCAAGATGGTGGAGCCCAACTATCCGGCGGCGTTCACCTACCTGGCGCACCAGCTCCGCCGCCGCTCGCTGCTGGTGATGTTCACGGACATCATCGACGCGCGCGCGTCCTCCGCGCTGGTGGCGCACCTGGGGCGCGCGGCGGAGCGGCACCTCCCCATCGCCGTCGCCATCCGCAGCCCCGAGCTTGAAGCCGCCGCCGCCTTGGACGCCAAGGACGAGGCCGACGTCTTCCGCCGCGCCGCCGCCGAGGAGCTCCTTCAGGCCCGCGCCGCCGCCCTCACCGCCATGCAGCGCGCCGGCGTCCTCGTCGCCGACACCCGTCCGACAGACGCGGTGCCGGCGGCGGTGAACCGGTACCTGGATGTGAAGCGGCGGGGGCTGCTGTAGGCGGGCGGCCCTCACCCCCCGCTCGTTCCTCGCTGCCCCCTCTCCCGATAACAGGAGAGGG
>JAUJMI010000296.1 GCA_030446945.1 Longimicrobium sp.
CACAAGAGTATTCTCTCGTGTCCCGACTCGCTGTAGTGCATCTTAACACCTCTTGGAACTCGGATCCAGAGTATGTTCCTCATGGGGCTCTGTGTCGTCGTCACCGCTCCCTCGATCTATCTAGTTGTGACCCCGCGCCCGTCCGCGGGTGGTTGTACACGCGCAGCAGCGCCGCTTCGGAGAGGCGGTCCGCGGCGGCCGCGGAGAGGGTGTGGTTGTTGACGAGGATGGCGAAGACCATGCGCTCGCCCGCCGCGGTGGTGAAGTAGCCGCTGAGGGAGCGCACGCCCGACAGGGTGCCCGTCTTCGCGTGCACGTTCCCCGCGAGCGGCGTCCCCTTCATCCGGTTGCGCAGGGTGCCGTCGACGCCGGCCACGGGCATGGCGTTGTAGAAGACGTTATAGTTGGGGCTCCTCGTCATCCGCTCCAGGAGCGCCACAAGGTGCTCGGGGGCGATCAGGTTGTAGCGCGACAGGCCGCTGCCGTCCGCCGGGCGGAAGCCGCCGCGCGGGAGCTGCCATGCGCGCGCCAGCGAGTCCTCCACGGCGAGCCCCGCCTGCGCGGTGCCGGCGTCGCGGATGCGGCGGCCCATCGTCTTCAGCAGGATCTCGCCGTACTGGTTCTGGCTTGGCTTCAGGAAGGCGGCCAGCACCTCCGGCATCCGCGGGGAGGTGTGGACGAAGAGCGGCGTGCCGGGGCGGCGAGCGGTGTCCGGGCGGGCGTCGTCGTCGAGCGCGGGGCCGTCCACGCGGATCCCCGCCTCCATAAGCGCTTCGCGCAGTACGTGGGCGAAGAAGAGCGTGTTGTCGCGCACGGCCACTTCGTGCTCGCTCGCGGCGGAGTCGGCCGGGGCGGTGCCGGTGACGACGATGCCGGGGCCGAGCGGCGCGCGCGTGGCCTCCGCGGCGCGGGCGGTGCCGGGCGCGCCGGTGACCGCCTGGTTGGTCACCGGAGTGTACGCAGTGGCCGGATCGAGCGTGACCACGGCCGGGTCGCCGGGGCGCGCGCCGGGGCCCACGCGCACCGTCACGTACCCCTCGTTCAGCTCCAGGCCGGAGACCTCGGCCGAGTACGAGGCGTCCAGGTCGTCCCACGCCCAGCCGCGCCCCAGCGGCACGTCGTCGAAGACGTCGTCGTTGCCGACGACCGCGCCCGCGATGCGCGTGATCCCGCGCGCCCGCAGCGAGTCCGCCCAGGCGCGGAAGATGGGACGCACCCCGCCGAAGCGCGCGGAGATCGTGGGATCGCCGCTCCCCCGCACCACCAGGTTGCCGGCCAGCACGCCGTCGCGCACCGGACCTTCGGCCTCCACTGGTGTGCGATAGCGGAAGTCGCGCCCCAGCGTCTCCAGCGCAAAGGCGCCGGTCACGATCTTCTGGTTGGAGGCGGGGACGAAGAGCTTCTCCGCGTTGCGGCGGTAGAGCGTCTCGCCCGTCTCCAGCGAGCGGAACATCACCCCCCAATGGGCGCGGGCGAAGAGCGTGTCG
Source organism: Longimicrobium sp. (assembly GCA_030446945.1). GTDB lineage: Bacteria > Gemmatimonadota > Gemmatimonadetes > Longimicrobiales > Longimicrobiaceae > Longimicrobium. Next base: position 1,488 of record JAUJMI010000296.1, read on the forward strand.
CCGAAGATGGAGTCCAGCGCGGCGGCGATCGGCGCGCGGGCCGGGGCCGGGGCGAGCGCGGGGCGGGCGGGTGCGCAGGCGCCCAGCGCGAGCACCGCGGCGGCGACGGCGGTTCGTTTCAGGGTCATGGTGCCGGGTAGGGGCGGGCGAGCATGCTAAGGAGGCGCGCCTGGATGGCGGGCCATTCGTCGTCCACGATGCTGTACCACGCGGTGTCGCGCACGCGGCCGCTCTCGGTGACGCCGTGCTTGCGGAAGATCCCTTCTTCGCGTGCGCCGATGCGGAGCATGGCGGTCCGGGAGCGCTCGTTCAGCGCGTCGGTCTTGAGCTCCACGCGCAGGCAGCCGAGCGTCTCGAAGGCGTGGCGGAGCATCAGGAGCTTGGCCTCGGTGTTGGCGGCGGTGCGCTGCCAGGCCCCCCCGAGCCACGTCCACCCGATCTCCACCCGCGGGTGCGGCGGCTCGATGCTGCCGAAGCGCGTGCTCCCGATCACCCGGGCGGTGGACGCCTCGGTGGTGGCGAAGGGGAGCGCCGTCCCCGCGTCGCGCATGCGGAGCGCCGCCTCTACGTAGCGCTCCAGGTCCGCCTCGGTGCGCACGGCGTTCCACGTCCAGCGCCACAGCTCCTCGTCGCGCGCGACCTCCCAGAGCGCCGGGAGGTGCTCGCGCGTGAGCGGCACCAGGAGGACGTGAGTGCCTTGGAGGGTGACGGGCTCGAGCTTCACGGGCGGCTCCGGAACGGGTGCCCGGTGAAACTAGGTGCGAGCGGGGGGGATGGCGAGGGGTAGGAGGGCTGGCAGTGGCCCGCTGGTCGAAACCGCTGCAACAACCGCGGGAAAGCTGCCTGCGCAGATTGCGAGAGCCGGGTTCGGTGCCGCATCCCCGGGGGCGTGGCGCAGCTCGGGGGGGAGCCAGCGGCCGCGCACCATCACGCGCCGGGACGGCGTTTGGGTTGAGCGACGCGCTACCGCACCTCGCTCATCATCCCCAAGTGATTCCCCTCCGGGTCCCGGACGAAGAACATCCACAGCTCGTGGTCCGGCATGCGCGCGATCAGGTGCGGCGCATCCTCGGTCCGGACGCCGGCGGCCTGGAGCGATGCGTAGGCCGCGTGGATGTCGCCGACCTTGTAGTAGAGGATGGACGCGGGGTGGTCGAACTCCGGCTTCTCGGCCGTCCCGAGCATGAGGCGCAGGCCGCCGCAGTCGAAGAAAGCCGCGTTGGGAATCTGGAAAAGGAAGCGCAGCCCGAGGACGTCGCGGTAGAACTCCACCGCCCGCTGCACGTCGCGCACGTTGATGGCCACCTGGCCGACTCCGGTGATTCCCAGCGATGCGGCGGCGCTCATGGTGACCTCATGCTGTTGGACGTGGATGCATCGAGGATCTCTTGCTTGAATATTTAGGCTAGCTAACTAAATTGGCAAGGATGACGAATCGACCGCATACGGAGCACGTGGCCGACCGGCTGCACTCCGCCAGCATCCACCTCCTGCGCCAGCTTCGGCGGGAGGACGATGCGCTGGGAGTCACGGCGCCGCTCCTCTCCGCCCTGTCGGTGCTCGTGTTCGGCGGCGCAAAGACGCTGGGGGAGCTGGCGGCGGCCGAGCAGGTGCAGCCGCCTTCCATGACCCGCACCGTGCGCAAGCTGGAGGAGGCCGGCCTCGCCATCCGCGAGCTCGACCCCCTGGACCGGCGCGTCGCCTGGGTCTACGCCACCCCCGAGGGCGAGCGCGTGCTGCGCGAGGGGCGGGCGCGCCGCGTGGCCTCCCTCGCCGCGAGGCTGGGAGGGCTGCACGCGGAGGAGTTGGCGGCGCTGGAGCACGCGGCGGAGCTGCTGGAGCGGGTGCTGCGGGGCTAAGGCCCGGCCGGCAGCTATGTTTCCGCGATCTCTTGCCAGTCGTGGCAGGGTCCGTCCGGGTCGAACACCATGTCGTCCTGCAGGTAGATGACACCGTGGTCGCGGTGCGCATCGAGGTAACGGCGCGCGCGGGGCAGGATCTCGTCCGCCAGGCCGGGGTTCCGCTCGCCCGGCGGGGGAGTCCAGTACTCATCGATGGCGAACAGGCGCTCGACGTCGACCTGCTTCCCGATGACGACCACACCCGGACCCTCCAGCAGCCAGTACGCCCCGCATCGACGTACGTCCCGCATTTCGGACACCCGAAAAGACGGGAGTTCATGGAAGGTCCGGTTCAGTTTATGGCCGCACCGGCTCCAGCTCCTCCGCGGCGAAGTCGCCCAGCCAGGTCGTCACGCCGTCGGCCCCGGAGAGCTCGACGACGTTAGCGGATCTCCGCACCCGGAGCGTAGAGAATGTCGATCAGCGTGCCGACCTCGCCCACGCGCGGCGCACGCTGGTTGAACCCCCAGCCGTCGTACGCACCGGCCGGACGCAGCAGCCGCCGGATGCGTACCTCTCGGTACACGCGCAGCTCTCCATGGAGGCCCAAAGTTCTCGCAGTTGACCTGGTGGCTCAGTGAGCGTTCAAAAGCGGTCTTCATCCCGCTCGAAATCCGTGTTCATTCGGTCGAGCATGCCTCGCAACTCCGACGCAGGCCGCGTGATCTCTACCCGGTCCACCCTCGCGGTGAGACGGCATTCCGGGTGCTCTACGGCCTCCTCCAGCGCACCGATCAACAGCTCTCCCAAAACCGCCTTTTCCTCCACCGAGTCCTCCTGTCGATTGTTGGTGCAGATCGGGCGAGTACGCCTCTGAGTATCGCATCCTGGAGAGGTTCTCGACAACTGCTCACGCACAGAGGCACGGAGAAGAGCATCCTTCTTCGTGCCCCTCTCTCAATCCGCCGAACTCGCGGTTCCTCCGCGCCTCCCGATCCGCGGCTTTGGTGCGGGCGCTCCGTTCAGGAAGTGGTTGTCTCTGTGGCTCTGTGGCTCTGTGTGAGCCCGCTGGTGCGGTTCTCCGCGCCTCCGCGTCTCCGCGTGAGCCCCGTTCTCGTCCACTGCGAAAATGTTCGCGGAACTGTCCACATTGCCACGTAGGAGCGGACGTATTGGGCCAGCACGTTGCAGCGCATGTGATTGCCCTGGCCGCAGATGTGTTTACTCTGTGTCCATTGCGCGTGGAGCCTTGCTGCGGGTTTTCTTCGGTTTTAGTCTTGCATCCCCCGGTTGCATCCGGACAGTCACCCTTCGCTCCCGGATGAGCCATGTCGGCACAGGTCGCGGCGCTCCGGCGCACACTGGAGGAACGCTTTCCCGGCGCCATGCCGGTGGCGTTCCGCACCGCCCGGGCGGTGGCGACGGGGTGGACGGCGCTGGACGCGGCGCTCCCCGGCGGCGGCCTCCCGCGCGGAAGGCTCTCCGTGTGGAACGGGCCTGGGGCCACGGCGGTGCTGCGCGGAGTGTGCGCCGCGGCGCTGGCGCGGGGGGAGCGCGCCGCATGGGTCGACGCCGCGCGCACCACCTCCGGCGAGGCGGAGTGGGGCGGGATCTCGCTGGTGAGGACCGAGAAGCCCGCCGACGCCCTCCTCTGCGCCGAAGAGCTCCTCCGCTGCGGGGGGTTCGGAGTGGTGGTGCTGGCCGGCGCCGCCACCGCCGGCACCGGCCGCCTGCGGCTGGTGCACGTGGCGCGCGAGGGCGG
>JAUJMI010000026.1 GCA_030446945.1 Longimicrobium sp.
CGAGGGGGAGGATGTGGGCCGCGGCAATCGCGGCGGCGCTGGGCGGCGCCCCCGCGACGGCGGGCCCCGCGGGGCCGCCGGGCGCGGCGGGGCCCCTCCAGGCCCAGGCGGATGCCGCCGTCCCCAACCAGAGCGAGTGGACCATCATGGCCTACTCGCTGGACCGCAACGAGACTCTGTTCGCCATCAACGCGGAGCAGCCCAAGGTCCCCGCGTCCAACAACAAGGTCTTCACCGCCATCTGGGCGCTCGCGGTGCTGGGGCCGGACTACCGGTTCCCCACCGACCTGCTGATCAACGGCAACATCCAGAACGGCGTGCTGCAGGGCGACGTGATCATCCGCGGCTCGGGCGACCCGGGCTTCGGCTATCCGACGTACGAAAAGGACAACATCGACCCGCTGCGCACCATGGCCCGGCGGCTCAAGTCGCTGGGGATCAACCAGGTGACCGGCAGCGTCATCGGCGACGCGACGATCCACGACCAGCAGAACTACGGGCCTGCGTGGCCCCTGGACACCGGGATGGGCGCCGCCCACTACGCGCCCACCGTCAGCGGCCTCCCTTACCAGCGCAACATGCTGTGGGTGGAGCCGAACGGGCAGGGACCGAACGGCTTCGTGACGCACCCGGACGTGCCGGAGATCCCGGTAGTCTGGAAGAGCCGCGGCGGACGCGGCTACGCGGTGCGCAAGCCGGAGCAGGACACGGTGCGGCTGCGCGGCGGCATCGGTCGGCCGGGGACGCGCTTCCCGGTGGGCGCCTTCGAGCCGGCGCTCCTCGCCCCCGCCGCGTTGCGCCAGGCGATGCGCGAGGCCGGGATCCAGGTGAACGGCGCGGTCAAGCTCCAGCGCACGCCCCGCGGGGCGAAGCTGGCGCACCGCCACCTCTCGCTGACCGTCGCCGAGATGGTGCCGCAGCTCAACCAGCACTCGGACAACTTCTTCGCCGAGCACTTCTGGAAGGCGGCGGTGGCGAAGGCGACGGGCCAGGGGAGTTACACGCGCGGCGGCGCGGCGTCGGCCAACTTCTTCCACCGCAGCGCCGGGGTGCCGTACGGGCAGCTCTGGCAGGCGGACGGATCGGGGCTCTCGGCCAACAACCGCACCAGCGCCAACGCGATGGTGATGACGCTGAAATTCGCGGACAAGGCGCCGTACTCGCAGGTGTTCCACGAGTCGCTGGCCGTCGCCGGCGACCCGCGCGGCACCATGAAGCGCATGTTCGTGGGTACGCCGGCCGCGGGGAACCTGCACGCCAAGACCGGCTACATCCGCCAGGTGCGCTCGCTCTCGGGGTACGTGAAGACGGCCAGCGGCGAGCGCGTGGCATTCGCCTTCATCTACAACGGCCGTAACACGTCCGGAGCCCGCGGCGTGCAGACGGCGCTGGGAAACCTGCTGGCGTCGTATCGCAGGTAGCTCGTCCCAATCGCACATGGAGAACCGGGGTCCGGCGCGGGTATGGCCGGGCCCCAATCGTTTGCGCCCCATACCGGCCGCGGGGTAGCTTGTGCGCCGACCCCCGGCGACACCCCCCGGCCACGAGGAGGCGGCATGGAGCAGGCCCGCGACGCGCGGTTCCCCATCGGCAAGTTCCGCCTGGAAGGCGAGGTCACGCTCGAGCGGCGGCGCGAGTGGATCGCGCGGATCGCGGCGGCGCCGGCACGCTTCCGCGCCGCGGTGGCCGATCTGACGGACGAGCAGCTCGACACCGCGTACCGGGAGGGCGGGTGGACCGTGAGGCAGCTCATCCACCACCTCGCGGACAGCCACATGAACGCGTACGTGCGGGTGAAGCTGGCGCTGACGGAAGAGAGCCCCACGGTCAAGACCTACGACGAGGCGTTGTGGGCCTCCCTCCCGGACTCCACGATCACGCCGCCCGCGGTGTCGCTGACGATCCTGGAGGCGCTCCACGCGCGCTGGGTGGATCTGCTGGAATCGCTGGACGATGCGCAGTGGCACCGCACGATCCGCCACCCGGAGTGGGGCGAGATTCCGCTGGAGTCGGTCGTTGCGCAGTACGCCTGGCATGGCGACCACCACATCGCTCACGTGGCGGCGCTGCGCGACCGGATGCGATGGTGATGGAAGGCACCGCGCTCACGCTGGGGTATTCGCCGTGCCCGAACGACACCTTCATCTTCGATGCGCTGGTGCACGGGCGCGTCGAGGTGGATGGGCTTCGCTTCGAGGAGCGGCTGGAGGACGTGGAGACGCTGAACCGGCTGGCGGCGGATGCGGCGCTCGACGTCACCAAAATCTCGTACGGCGCGATCCCGGGGCTGCTGCGGGACTACGTGCTGCTGCGCAGCGGCGGGGCGCTGGGGCGCGGGTGCGGGCCGCTGGTGGTCGCGCGCCGCGAGATGGATGCGGACGAGCTGTCCAGGGCGCGCATCGCCATCCCCGGGCGCAACACGACGGCCAACCTCCTCCTCCGCCTCTTTGCGCCCGATGCCGCGCAGGGGGTGGAGCGCGTCTACAGCGACATCATGCCCGCCGTGGCGCGCGGCGAGTTCGATGCGGGGCTCATCATCCACGAGTCGCGCTTCACCTATCCGCGGCACGGGCTGGTGCGCGTCGCCGACCTGGGCGCGTGGTGGGAGACGACGACCGGGCTCCCGATCCCGCTCGGCGGCATCCTCGCGCGCCGCGCGCTCGGCGACCACGCGATTCGGGCGGTGGAGGACGGGATCCGGCGCTCGGTGGAGTTCGCCTTCGCGCACCCGGAGGCATCGCGCCCCTACGTGCGCGCCCACGCGCAGGAGATGGACGACGCGGTGACGCAGCAGCACATCGACCTCTATGTGAACCGCTTCTCGGTGGACGTGGAGGAGGAGGGCGCGCGCGCCGTCGAGGCGCTCTTTGCGCGGGCGCGCGAGGCGGGGGTGACCGATGCGGAGGTGCCGTCGCCCTTCCTGTGATCTGCCCGGGGCCGTCGTCGCGGCGCCGCGAGGGTAGCACCAGTCAGGTGACCCGGCACCACTTCCTGAACGGAGCGCCTCACGGCCCCTGCCCTACCCGAATCTCTGGCGCGGAGTGAAGGAAACGGGCTCTCCCGGGCAACGTGACCCAACCCATGTTGGGCCGCCCGTGCGTGGCGATCGGCGGGAGCGGCATGCACCCGTCGATCCCCATGGCGTTGGTGCGGAACATGGGATGGGGCGGTGCTTCGCGGCGGAGCCCGTCTCCTTCACTTCGCGCCACGGCCCGATCCGATGCGCGGACTTTGGCGGGGGCGCTCCGTTCAGGAAGTGGGGCGTGTTCAGGCGTGTCGGGGAGTTGACCTCGGACGCATGTGTTACTAGAATAGATACAAACGTGGAGGCGCAGATGAACAGCCGATTCGCCGTCGCGGTTCACATCCTGACGCTGATCGCCCGAAGCGAGGGGCAGCCGGTGACCTCGGAGTACATCGCGGGGAGCGTGAACACGAACCCGTCTCTGGTGCGGCGGCTCCTGTCGCAGATGACGCGGGCGGGCCTGACGATGTCGCAGATGGGTGCCGGCGGGGGCGCGCTGCTGGCCCGCCCGGCGGACCAGATCACCCTCCGCGACGTCTATCGCGCCGTGGACGAGGGCGAGCTCTTCGGCCTTCACCGCGAGCAGCCGAACGCCCGCTGCCCTGTCGGCCGTAACATCCAGCCGATGCTGGAGGCGCGTTTCGACGCCGCGAAGCAGGCACTGGAGTCGGAGCTGGAGCGCACCACCGTCGCGGAGACCGCGGCGGAGATCGGCGTGCGGGAGGAGCAGGACGCGGCCCGCTGATTCCGCCGTGTCAGCATGTGTACCAAATCCAGATACACACAAACCACGAGAGAGCCAACATGATCGCAGTCTCCGGAGCCACCGGCCACCTCGGCCGCCTCGTCATCGAGAACCTGGTGGAGCGCGGCGTCGCGGCCGGCGAGATCGTCGCCCTGGCGCGCAGCCCGCGGAAGGCGCAGGACCTTGCCGCGCGCGGCGTGCAGGTGCGCGCCGCGGACTACTCGCAGCCGGACACCCTCGTCGCGGCGCTGCAGGGCGTGGAGAAGCTCCTCCTCGTCTCCGCGAGCGAGGTGGGGCAGCGCGTCGCCCAGCATCGCAACGTGGTGGATGCGGCTCGCGAGGCGGGCGTTCAGCTGCTGGCCTACACCAGCATCCTGAAGGCGGACACCAGCGGAATGCAGCTCGCCGCCGAGCACAAGGCCAGCGAAGAGATCATCCGCGCGACGGGAATCCCCTTCGTCCTCCTGCGCAACGGCTGGTACCTGGAGAACTACACCGGCAACCTGGCCTCGACGCTGGAGCACGGCGCGCTCCTCGGCAGCGCACACGACGGCCGGGTCAGCGCGGCCGCCCGCGCCGACTACGCGGCGGCGGCGGCGGAGGTGCTCACGGGCAGCGGCCACGAGAACCAGACATACGAGCTCGGCGGCGACGCCTTCACGCTCCCGGAGCTGGCCGGGATCATATCGCGCGAGAGCGGCCGCCCCGTCGAGTACAGGAACCTCCCGGAGGATGCGTTCGCCGGGGTGCTGGTCAGCGTCGGCCTCCCCGAGCCGTTCGCCCGCGTCCTGGCAGACGCCGACCGTGGCATCGCGCGCGGCGAGCTGTTCACCGACCGCGACGACCTCCGCCGCCTGATCGGCCGCGCCCCCACGACACCCCGCGAGGCAGTCGCCGCTGCGCTGCGCGGGTAGCACCCGCCGCGCGACCCGGCACCACTTCCTGAACGGAGCGCCTCACGGTCCCTGCCTTACCCGGACCTCTGGCGCGGAGTCAAGGAAACGGGCTCTCCCGGGCGACGTGATCCAACCCATGTTGGGCCTGCCGTGCGTGGCGATCGGCGGGAGCGGCATGCACCCGTCGATCCCCATGGCGTTGGTGCGGAACATGGGATGGGGCGGTGCTTCGCGGCGGAGCCCGTCTCCTTCACTTCGCGCCACGGCCCGATCCGATGCGCGGACTTTGGCGGGGGCGCTCCGTTCAGGAAGTGGGGCGTGTTCAGGCGTGTCGGGGAGTTGACCTCGGACGCATGTGTTACTAGAATAGATACAAACGTGGAGGCGCAGATGAACAGCCGATTCGCCGTCGCGGTTCACATCCTGACGCTGATCGCCCGAAGCGAGGGGCAGCCGGTGACCTCGGAGTACATCGCGGGGAGCGTGAACACGAACCCGTCTCTGGTGCGGCGGCTCCTGTCGCAGATGACGCGGGCGGGCCTGACGATGTCGCAGATGGGTGCCGGCGGGGGCGCGCTGCTGGCCCGCCCGGCGGACCAGATCACCCTCCGCGACGTCTATCGCGCCGTGGACGAGGGCGAGCTCTTCGGCCTTCACCGCGAGCAGCCGAACGCCCGCTGCCCTGTCGGCCGTAACATCCAGCCGATGCTGGAGGCGCGTTTCGACGCCGCGAAGCAGGCACTGGAGTCGGAGCTGGAGCGCACCACCGTCGCGGAGACCGCGGCGGAGATCGGCGTGCGGGAGGAGCAGGACGCGGCCCGCTGATTCCGCCGTGTCAGCATGTGTACCAAATCCAGATACACACAAACCACGAGAGAGCCAACATGATCGCAGTCTCCGGAGCCACCGGCCACCTCGGCCGCCTCGTCATCGAGAACCTGGTGGAGCGCGGCGTCGCGGCCGGCGAGATCGTCGCCCTGGCGCGCAGCCCGCGGAAGGCGCAGGACCTTGCCGCGCGCGGCGTGCAGGTGCGCGCCGCGGACTACTCGCAGCCGGACACCCTCGTCGCGGCGCTGCAGGGCGTGGAGAAGCTCCTCCTCGTCTCCGCGAGCGAGGTGGGGCAGCGCGTCGCCCAGCATCGCAACGTGGTGGATGCGGCTCGCGAGGCGGGCGTTCAGCTGCTGGCCTACACCAGCATCCTGAAGGCGGACACCAGCGGAATGCAGCTCGCCGCCGAGCACAAGGCCAGCGAAGAGATCATCCGCGCGACGGGAATCCCCTTCGTCCTCCTGCGCAACGGCTGGTACCTGGAGAACTACACCGGCAACCTGGCCTCGACGCTGGAGCACGGCGCGCTCCTCGGCAGCGCACACGACGGCCGGGTCAGCGCGGCCGCCCGCGCCGACTACGCGGCGGCGGCGGCGGAGGTGCTCACGGGCAGCGGCCACGAGAACCAGACATACGAGCTCGGCGGCGACGCCTTCACGCTCCCGGAGCTGGCCGGGATCATATCGCGCGAGAGCGGCCGCCCCGTCGAGTACAGGAACCTCCCGGAGGATGCGTTCGCCGGGGTGCTGGTCAGCGTCGGCCTCCCCGAGCCGTTCGCCCGCGTCCTGGCAGACGCCGACCGTGGCATCGCGCGCGGCGAGCTGTTCACCGACCGCGACGACCTCCGCCGCCTGATCGGCCGCGCCCCCACGACACCCCGCGAGGCAGTCGCCGCTGCGCTGCGCGGGTAGCACCCGCCGCGCGACCCGGCACCACTTCCTGAACGGAGCGCCTCACGGTCCCTGCCTTACCCGGACCTCTGGCGCGGAGTCAAGGAAACGGGCTCTCCCGGGCGACGTGATCCAACCCATGTTGGGCCTGCCGTGCGTGGCGATCGGCGGGAGCGGCATGCACCCGTCGATCCGCACGTGCTTGCTTGGGAGCATGGGATGGGGCGGCGCTTTCGCGGCGGGGCCCGTCTCCTTCACCTCGCGCCACGGCCCGGTCGAATGCGCGGGCTTTGACGGGGGCGCTCCGTTCAGGAAGGGGGGCTGCGTCAGGGGATACTGTGAAGCGGCGCGAGGGAAACTTCCCCCGCGCCTCGCCGCGTCTCCGCGTGAGACCGCCGTTTCAGTCGTGCGACCGCCGGATGGAGACGGGGCGGCCCTTGATGGCGGCGCGCGACATGGCGCGGATCACCGTGTCGGCGTGCTCTTCGGCCACTTCCACGAGGGTGAACTGGTCTGCGATCTCGATTGCGCCGATCCCCTCCGCCGGGATCTTGGCCTCGCCGACAATGGCGCCCACGATGTCGCCGGGGCGGATGCCGCGGCGGCGGCCCACGCCGATGAAGAGGCGCGTCATGTCCGCGCGGGGGCGGCGGCCGCGCGGGGGGCCGTCGCGGCCCGGGCCGTCGTAGCTGTCGCGGCGGCCGCGTGGGCCGCGAGTGTCGTCGTGCGAGCGCTGGGGGCGGTTCTCCCACTGCGGGATCTCCACCTCGTTCTCCGGCTCCTCGCCGCGCGTGGCGTCGGCCGCCAGCTTGGCCGCGGCGGCGGCGATGTCCAGCGGATCGTAGTCGTCCGCCAGCGACGCCACGATGTCGCGGTAACCGTCGAACTCGTCCTCCTCGATGGTCTCGCGGATGGCGGAGCGGAGCAGCTCCACTCGGCGCGCGCGCAGGTCCGCGACGGTGGGGACGCGGGCGACCTCGATGGGCCGGCCCACCACCCGCTCGATCCCACGCAGCAGCCCCTGCTCGCGCGGCTGCACCAGGGTGATGGCCGTCCCCTCACGGCCGGCGCGCCCCGTGCGGCCGATGCGGTGGACGTACACTTCGGGTGTCTGCGGGATGTCGTAGTTGATGACGTGGCTCACGTGCTCCACGTCCAAGCCGCGCGCCGCCACGTCGGTGGCGATCAGCAGGTCGGCGGTGCCCTCGCGGAAGCGCTTCATCACGCGGTCGCGCTGCGCCTGGTTGAGGCCGCCGTGCAGCGCCTCCGGGCGGTAGCCGCGCACCGAGAGCGCCTCGTTCAGCTCGTCCACCTCGTTGCGGGTGCGGCAGAAGAGGATCGCGGAGGTGGGCGCCTCCAGGTCCAGCACGCGGGCCAGCGCCTCCAGCTTGTAGGGGCGCGGCACCACGTACGCCGCCTGCCGCACCAGCGGCGTCTCCAGCTTGGGCGCGCGCACCGTCACGCGCACCGGGTCGCTCATGTGGCGCGCGGCCAACTGGGCGATGCGGGGCGGGAAGGTGGCGGAGAAGAGCGCCGTCTGCCGCCCCTCGGGGGTTTCGGTGAGGATCGTCTCGATGTCCTCGATGAACCCCATGTCCAGCATCTCGTCCGCCTCATCCAGCACCACGTAGCCCACGGCGGAGAGGTCCAGCGAGCCACGGCGGATGTGGTCCAGGATGCGCCCCGGCGTGCCGACCACGACGTTGACGCCGCGGCGCAGCTCGCGGAGTTGGCGGTCGATGGGCTGCCCGCCGTACACGGCCAGCACGCTTACGCCGCGGCGGGCGCCGTAGCGGTGGGTCGCCTCGGCCACCTGCACGGCCAGCTCGCGCGTGGGCGCCAGCACGAGCGCCTGCACCCCCCGCCGATCCGCGTCGATGCGCTGCACCAGCGGGAGGGCGAACGCGGCGGTCTTGCCGGTGCCGGTGGCGGCCTGCCCCAGCACGTCGCGCCCCGAGAGGAGCGTCGGAATCGCCTCCACCTGGATGGGGGTGGGCTCCTCGTATCCCAAAGCTTCAAGCGTCGCCAGCACGTCGGGTTCCAGCCCGAGCTCGGTGAAGAGCGGTGCGGCGGGCGCTTCGGTGTTCGTATCGGTCAACGGGTACTCTCCTGCAATCGACGGTTTTCGTTCACAATCGTTGAATCTCGCGGAAAGGGCGGCCCGAGGCAACGGAAGTGCGCCGCCCCCTCCCCGCTCGTCACCTCGCTGCCCCTCCCCCAATAACCAGCTGGGGGAGGGGCGCACGCACGGATCTGTGCGGTAGGGCCGGACTTCGCGCGCCCCCGTCTGGAACGCCGGGAAGCTGAAAGCCGGCTCGGATGCGGCCAAACGAGGCTGTCCCCTGCCGTTCCCCGTTCCCCGTTCCCCGCCGTTCAGTACCCGTACGCGCCCACGTCCGGCTCCCGGGCGAAGGCGCTGAAGGCATCATCGGGGTCGGGGTGCGCTTCCAGGAGGCCGCGGAGGCGGCGGAAGGAGAGGCGCAGCATCCGCTCGCGGAGCATGTCGTCGGGCGGGGTGGGGGGCTGCATCAGCCATCCCGGCGTATACTTGTCCGTAGTGGGCTGCGAGGGGGAGTTGTCGAGGCCCTCCGCGGGGGGCGCGACGCCCAGGCCGGAGCGCACCAGCTCGAAGGCCAGCATGGGGTCGAGCCCCTCTTCCACGGCGATGTCGTACATCATGTCGGCCAACTCGGGCGACATCCCGGAGGCGCGCGCGTCACCCATCAGCTCGGCGCGGCGGCGCACGCCGTCCGGCGAGTCGGAGGGCTCGTCGCTCCCCACCAGGCAGCTGTCGCTTCCAAAGAAGGTGTCCTCCGCCCGGCGGCGGCGGCGGCGCTCGCGGTATGCATCCAGCACGTATCCCGCGTGCGTCTCCTTGTCCATCTCCTCCGCCGGCCCTTGCGGCTCCGTCACGTCTCCTCCCGGTGATCCGTTGCTGGAGCCACGGGACCCGCCCGCGCCCGCCGGCCCTCCCCGCGCGCAAGGGACGGACCACGGGGGAACGGAGAGTGCGTGATTAGAAAAGAAGTGCCGGGTGCTCAGTGCCACGTGCCGAGTGAACCGCGGTTCGGCACCCAGGACCTGCCACTTCCCTCCGAATCCCGAACCCACGCAGACCGTCTAATGGCCGACATCCGGGTAGAACGCACACGGAAGCTTGGAAAATGGCCCTGGCTCGTGGGGCTGCTGGTGCTGGCGCTCGCCATCTGGGTGATCGCGGAGATCCTGGGCGAGGACGACGGCGACGAGGTGGTGGAGCAGCTGGACAGGGGCGCCGCGACGGGACCGCGCTGAGGGGCAACATTCTGTCTGAGCGCAGGGTACGGTAGATGCATTGCACAACGACAGGCGTGGACTTATCGGCGGCGCGGCAGGTTGCCACGCCCCCCCCCGCGCATGCACGACGGTCGTTCCCCCCATGGCCGGGTAGAGGAGATCCCATGTCCGTTCCCATCCGACGCGCCACGCGTTGGGCCGTTGCCCTCTGCGTGGGCGCGGTATCCGCGGCGGCGTACGCAACACCCGCGTCCGCGCAGTACTTCGGACGCAACCAGGTGCAGTACCGCGAGTTTGACTTCCGCATCCTGCGGACGACGCACTTCGACGTGTACTTCTACCCGGAAGAGGAAGTGGCCGCCCGCAATGCCGCCCGGCAGGTGGAGCGGTGGTACTCACGGCTGTCGCGGATCCTGGACTACGAGTTCGAGAACCGCCAGCCGCTGATCCTGTACGCCAGCTCCCCGCACTTCCAGCAGAACGCCATCACCGGCAACCTGGGCGAGGGGACGGGCGGCGTGACGGAGGTGTTCAAGCAGCGCATCATCCAGCCCTTCGGCGGCACCGTCCAGGAGACGGACCACGTGCTGGGCCACGAGCTGGTGCACGCCTTCCAGTACGACATCACCGGCGCCGGGCGCGCCGGGGCCGGGCTGGACCAGGCGGCGCAGCGGCTCAACAACCCCCTCTGGTTCACGGAGGGGATGGCCGAATACCTGTCCGTGGGCCCGGTGGACCCGCACACGGCCATGTGGCTGCGCGACGCGGCGCTCACCGGGCGTCTCCCCACGCTGCGCCAGCTGACCTACGACCCGCAGTTCTTCCCCTACCGCTGGGGGCAGGCGCTCTGGTCGTACATCGGCGGACGCTGGGGCGACGCGGCGGTGGGGCAGATCCTGAAGCAGGTGGGCCAGGGGGTGCCGTACGACGAGGCGTTCGAACGCATCCTGAACGCCGAGCTGGAGACGATCGTCGAAGACTGGCAGACCTCCATCCGCCGCACCTACCTCCCGCTGCTCACCAACCGCCGCGAGGCGCGTGAAGAGGCGCGTCCGCTGATCACGCAGCGCGGCAAGGGCGGGCGGTACAACGTGGGCCCGGCGCTCTCGCCGGACGGCCGCCAGGTCGTCTTCCTCTCCGACCTGGACGGGCTGGACGTGGAGCTCTTCCTGGCCAACGCGGAGACGGGCGCCATCGTGCGGCGCCTGGTGAAGGGGCCGGCGTTCGACGCGCACTTCAGCTCGCTGCGCTTCATCAACTCGGCCGGGGCGTGGGCGCCGGACAACCGCCGCTTCGTCCTCTCCGCCCAGCGGCGCGGGAGCGACGTGCTGGTGACGCTGGACACGCGCAACGCCAGCATCATCCGCGAGTACCGCATCCCGGGGGTCAGCGAGATCTCGTCGCCCACCTGGTCGGCGGACGGCAACACCATCGCCTTCTCCGGGAACCGCGGCGGGATCACCGACATCTGGGCGGTGGACGTGCGGACCGGGCAGGCGCGGCAGCTGACGGACGACCTGTACGGCGACCTGCAGCCCGCCTTCTCGCCCGACGGGCGCACGATCGCCTTCGCCACGGAGCGCGGGGTGGCGCTGGACTCGCTCCGCTACCAGCGCGACGTGCGCGTGGCGCTGATGGACGTGGCCACCGGGGCGGTGCGGATCGCGCCGGCGCAGGACCGCAGCAAGAACATCAACCCGCAGTGGTCGCGGGACGGCTCGGCGGTCTACTTCATCTCGGACCGCACCGGGATTCCGAACGTGTACCGGGTGGACCTCGCCGCCGGGCGGCTGACGCAGGTGACCAACCTGTTCACCGGCGTCAGCGGCGTGACGGCGCTGTCTCCCGCGCTGACTTCGGCGACGCAGACCGACCGGGTGGTCTTCTCGGCGTACGAGCGCAGCAACTTCAACCTGTACTCCATCTCCAACCCGGCGGAGCTGGCGGGCGCGGAGCCGCAGGCGCCGCAGCTGGCGAGCGGGGTGCTGCTGCCGGCGCTGCTGCCGCCGTCGCCCCGCCCCACGGAGCCGGCGTTCAACCGGGTGTCGGCCACCATCAACGACGTCTCCACCGGGCTTCCCACGGAGGCCGAGGTGGCGCAGTACGCGGTGGTGCCGTACCGCCCGCGCCTGTCGCTGGACTACCTGGGGCAGCCGCAGGTGGGCGTCACGGGCAGCACGGGGGTCGGCGGGCAACGCGGGGGGCTGTACGGCGGCATCGGCGGCATCTTCAGCGACGTGCTGGCCCGCCATACGGTGTACGCCACCATCCAGGCGCAGGGGCGCATCGAGGAGATCGGCGGGAGCGCGGCGTACATCAACCGCGAGCACCGCTGGAACCTGGGCGTGGCGGCGCAGCGGATTCCGTATGTGGCCGGCGGGTACCGCCAGGGGATCGACCAGACGACGGGGCAGCTGGTCACGCAGCGCATCACGTACCGCCTCTTCGACACGAACCTCAGCGGGATCGCGCAGTACCCCTTCTCGCAGGTGCAGCGGCTGGAGTTCTCGGCTGGGGCGCGGCGGATCGCGCAGGACCTGCGGACGGAGGAGTTCACCTCCGGCGGCGGCTTCGACGAGGAGCTGGAGTCGCTCCCCAGCTACAATCTGGGCGAGGGATCGGCGGCGCTGGTGTACGACAACTCGCTCTTCGGCTACACCTCGCCTTTCGCGGGGATGCGGTACCGGTTCGAGGTGGCGCCCACCGTCGGCACGCTCCGCTTCACGCAGGTCACCACGGACTTCCGGAAGTACTTCTTCCTGCGCCCGCTGACCTTTGCGGTGCGCGGCTGGCACTTCGGCCGCTACGGGCGCGACGAGGCGCGGCTCAGCCCCATCTACCTGGGTTATCCGCAGATCATGCGCGGATACTCGCAGGGCAACGTCACCAACGCCTGCATCGACCAGCTGAACGCGCGCATCCCGCAGGCGAGCGCGCAGGAGTGCCAGGTGCTGGAGCAGCTGCGCGGGAGCCGCTTCGCGGTCGCGAACGCGGAGCTGCGCTTCCCGCTGATCCGACAGGTGGTGGTGGGCGGCGGGTTCGGGCTGCCGCCGATCGAGGGGATCGCCTTCTTTGACGCCGGCACCTCGTACGGCGACGTGCTGACGGTGAACGACCAGGTGCTGGAGACGCGCCCTAACTTCCGGCGCGGCCCCGCCCCCGACGAGAACGACCGCGGCCTCTTCACCAGCGCCGGCATCGGCGCGCGCGTGAACCTGTTCGGGTACGCGGTGCTGGAGGGTGTGTACGTGAACGCGCTGGACCGCCCCACGGGCTGGCACTGGCAGTTCTCGCTGCAGCCGGGGTTCTGAGGGGAAAGTGCCTGGTGCCTAGTGCTAAGTGCTAAGTGCTAAGTGCCGAGTGTTGGGTGAGATGAGGGAGGGGGCCGGGAGATTCCCGGCCCTCTTGCGTTGCGTAAAGGTAAGCCGGCGGGGGCGTGGGGGGGTCCCGGTGACGCGAGGGGCTAAAGCCCTCCGCTGGAACTACGGAAGGCGGTTGAAGCCGGCTCGTGAGCCGCGGCCAGTCCGCGAGGGCGGGACTTCGTGTGGTTCCAGCGGCCTTCATCCGCTCTGGAGCGAGATTCCAGCCACGCGGGAAAATCGCCAACCGCGCGGATCCCGCCCCCGAGACCGCGCAGGCAGACCTTGTGCTGTTGTTGCCGCGAGTTCACTCGCCCCAGCCCGCCCATCCCGGTGAAAACCTTTCGCGCCTCCGCCCGGGCGCGTAACTTCCCGCGCATGAGCGACCGTCCACTTCCCGAGAACCGCGAAGCCCGCCGCCGCGCGATCCTGGAGTCGGCGGTGCGCGTGTTCGCCGAGAACGGCTTCTTCGCCGCGCGCATCCGCGACATCGCGGCCGGCGCAGGGGTGGCTGAGGGGACCATCTACCTCTACTTCGACGGCAAGGACGACCTCCTCCTCACCGCCTTCCGCGAGAAGGTGGCGGAGTTCTGCGCGTCGGTACGGGACGTCCTCTCCTCTTCCCTTCCGTTCCAGGAAAGGCTCTCCAGGTTCGTCGCGCACCAGTTCGAGAGCATCGAGGCGGACCCGCCCCTCGCAACCGTGCTCCTGCTGGAAAGCCGGCAGTCGAGCAAGTTCTACGGCGGGGCGGTGCGCGACGTGCTCCGCGCCTACGCGCAGGCCATCGACGAGCTGCTGGCGAGCGGGCAGCACTCCGGCGAGCTGCGCCCGGACGCGGACGTGCCCCTCGCGCGGCGGATGCTGATCGGCGCGCTGGAGGAGATCGAGCTGGAGTGGCTGCTGGGCGACCGCACGCGCCCGCTGGTGGCGATGGCGCCGCGCGTGGCCGCCACCTTCTTTCGCGGGCTCGCCACCGTCGGCTGACCCGCCGCGGGCGCATGTCGTGCGTGCGATGCAGGACGCTCCCCGCTTCTGGACATCGGGGCGGGGGCGCGATAGAATACGCCGGCCGCCCTCGCGGGGCGCTTCAGCAGGGAACCAAATCGCGGACCCGGTCCGCGCAGCGAAACGAGCGAGCCATGGCCGATCTGAACGTCCGCACGGAAGCCGAGCCGGTGGTCGAGGACGACTACACGATGCTGGAAGTGGTCCTCTGGGTCCTGGGGATCCTGATGATCCCGCTGGTCCCCATCCTCATGGTGGCGTTCCTGACGCCGTTCAGCGGGATGTAAAGGAGCGCGGCTCCCTACCGAAAGGCCCCGGCTCGCGGACGCGAGCCGGGGCCTTTTTGCGCTCCGATGTCCTTGCGCGACTACTCGGGGCGCGGACGGCCGGACGCGCCGGGGACGCGAACCTCGCCCGGCGCGCGGGTGGGGCCGAAGACCGGGATGCGCGGGGCCTGCACCGGACCGGAGCCCTTCACCTCGCCGCGCTCGGGGCGGGCAGCCGTCCGCTCGCGTACGCGCTTGTCCCGCGGGGCGCGCACTTCGCCGGCGGGGAGGGGCGGCTCGCCCATCAGCGGCGCGAGCTCCTCGGCGGTGACCACGGGGCCGGCGTGCGCCAGCCGCTCGAAGTCGCCGTTTTCGGCGCCCCACACGCGGCGGTGGACGATGCGCGTGGCCCCCGCGTTCAGCGACACGCGACCCAGGTCCAGCGTCTGCGCGACGCTCCCGTCCGCGGCGAGCACCTGGATCTCTACGTCGTGCTCGCCCGGCGGAAGGGTGAGGCGCGCCACCGAGATCCGGTCGGGGAGGAGCGACCAGCTGCGCGTGTCCGCGCGCTCCATCACGTTGCCGGCCAGGTTCACGGCGCGCCCCGCCAGCCAGCCGAGCGCCTCGCTCTCCTTGTCCCCCTTCTTCTCCGCCTCGCGCGCCGCCAGGTACTTGGCGACCCCGCGCGTCACCATGCGGGCCACCATCGCGGGGCGCTGCGCATCCCACCGGCGCGTCACCGCCGAAGAGAGGTCGGACGCGGCGACGGGGACGCCCGCCGTGTCGCCGTCCAGCACCAGGCGCAGGGCGGAGGGGGCGCACGCCTCCAGCCGGGGAACGGCCCACGCCATCTTGAGGATGTGCGCGCCGTCCAGCGCGTCGGCGAGCAGGAAGCGCTCGTCCAGGGTGGAGCCCCAGCGCGACTTCTCCGCCAGGTTCGACAGGAGGTGCGCCGCCACCCGCGCGCTCGACTCGGTGATGCGCGCCGCGTCGCCGCTCCGCAGCGCTTCCACCTCCTCCGGGGGAATGGGGACGTGGATGTCCGCGGCGCCGCGGTGCGCCACCCACCCCTCCTCCACCAGCACCACCAGCTCCGCGTCGTCCGTCCCGCCGTTCAGCGCGGCGCCGGCCACCTTGTAGCGCGCCGCTGCCGAATCGGCCACCTCGCGCACGCCCGCGGCGCGCGCCGCCCGGTACAGCTCGATCCCCAGTGTGGCCGGCGGCGCCGCGGCGTCGCGCGAGCAGGCGTCGTAGCCGCGCTCCGCCTGCCGGTAGGAGACGAGCGCGTCGCGCCGCTCCCCCGCCCCGTCGTACACCAGCCCCGTGAGGTACTGCACGAAGCCCTCGCCCACGCACGGCTCCCTGCTCCCCTCGCGGATGCGCTCCAGGTAGGTGTTGGCCTTGCGCGCCTCCACCAGCGTCCCTTCCCCCCCGCCGAGCGCCAGGTAGTTCAGCATCCGGTAGTAGGGGATCATCGCCATCTCGGCGGGGGGCGGGGTGTATGCCGCGATCGCGTCGTTCACCAGCACCATCCCTGCCTGCCGCGTGAGCGAGCGGGTGTAGCGGTGCTCCGCCTCTTCCTCGGCCCACTGGAAGGCGGCGTTGCTCTCCTCCCACTTCCGCGCGTGGTGCAGCACGACGCCCAGCTGCAGGTGGCGGAGGAGCTCGTCGCGCGGCGCGACCTTGCTGCGCTCGCGGAGCATCTCGAGCGCGGAGTCAGGGCGCCCCGCCATCAGGTAGTGGCGGAGCCAGGCGTCCGTTTCACCGAGCGTGGAACTGAGGAGGGGTGAGCCGGCGGGGAGCGCCTCGGGGGCCGGGCGGGCGGGGTAACGCGCCCCACCGGCGCACCCGGCGAGCGCCGCGGCCACGAGGGCGGCGGCGATCGCGCGCAGGGCGGCGGGGGCGCTCCTCATCGTCCGCGACGCTCCAGGACGACGATGCGGTCGCGCGCCTCGGCGGCGGCCGCGTACAGGTGGGCGTACGCACGCCCGTGCGCCTCGATGCGCTGCAGCTCCAGCTGGTGCAGGAACAGGCGGTAGCGGATCGCCGCCTCGTAAGGCCGCAGCTGCTTGTCCAGCGCGCGCGCGATGCGCAGCGTCGTCTCCGGGTTGCTGGCGTCGATCACGTCGGCGCGGTCGTAGCGATCCAGCGCCGCGCGGAAGTCGCCGCGTGCCGCGAAGTCGTCGCCCTCGCGGAGGAGCGCGTCGGCGCGCGCACGCGAGCGCCCGGCCTGCGATGCGTCGGCGGCGCTGGCCACCAGGCGCACGCCCTCGGGCTCCTGGTAGGCGATGGAGCGCACGCGCCCCTCTTCCAGCGTCACGTACGCCACCGGCGCCACGCGGTCGGCGGGGAGGCGGGCCTCGTCGCGGGCCACGAGCGTCGTGATGCGCCCGTCGCCGCGCGTCTCCCAGGCGGC
>JAUJMI010000297.1 GCA_030446945.1 Longimicrobium sp.
GGTCCACCGTCTCGCGCCCCAGCAGGTCCTCGATCTGTACGTCGCGAACCTGCGTGACGCGGGCGTGCCCCTCGATCATCTCGCGCATCGACGGGATGATCTTGAACTCGATCCCCGTGTCCAGGCACACGTTCACGATGCGGCGGATCTCGTCGCCGGTCGCCGAGGGGATGGCGATCACCAGCAGCTGCGCGTCGACCTTGAGGGCCAGGTCCTTGATGTCGCGGGTGGAGCCCAGCACCGGCACGCCGTGCAGCCGCATCCCGCGCTTGGCGATGTCGTCGTCAGCCAGAGCCACGGGGAAGATGTCGATACCGCCCTCGCGCTGGCACTCGCGCACGAAGCGCTCGCCGCCGACGCCGGCGCCGATGATGAGGGCCCGTTTGCCGTGGCGCGGACGCCAGGGCACCAGCCGCTCCTCGCGGAAGGCGCGCACCCCGAACCGCACCCCGCCGAACATCAGGATCGCGCTGATCCAGTCGAGGGCGAGCACCGAGCGCGGATACCCTTCGAGCGTGCCGGTGAAGAAGAGCGAGCCCAGCAGGAGCGTGGAGCTAAGGGTGACCGCCTGCACCAGGTCGATCAGGTCGCGCATCCCCACGTGGCGCCACCACCCGCGGAACAGCCCAAACACGCCGAATGCGGCGAAGCGCCCGGCCAGCACGAACGGCAGGGTATTCCAGTAGATCCCTTCCATCTCCTTCGGCACGCCCAGGTCGAAGCGGAGGCCGAAGGCGAATCGATACGCAACGGGAATCAGCAGCAGGTGCAGCGCGAAGATCAGCGGACGCCGGAACCGGATGAGGATTGTCGGGAGCATTCAACCATCGCCTAAGGGACGTTCCACCGAAGCCGGGCAGCCGCAGGGGGGCATCCTCGCCAAACTTGAACTGATAGAACGAATCACGCGCGCGGATGTGCACGGGGGGCACAAAACCCTGCCCGGTGGGCAGGTGCGGCGCGATCTCCAGACCACATGACGCCTGCGCGGTGCCGGGGGTCACACTGCCTACATGACCCGCCGCGCGCGGCCGGGGGGTGCTGCACGTACCGCGCCGCGCCGAAGCTCAGCCCCCCGCGGTCGCCGGGCAGACCGCGCGGGGAGCGCCCGGCGCGCCGCGAAGGTGCACAAGATAAGCGGTGTGGGTCATAGCGAACAGCCCGTCTCGGCCCGCGGCACCCATCCGCCACTCCCCTGCGGCCGTGGTGCGGCGGCAGCCCGGCCGGGCGGGTCACCCCATGCAGAGCCGCAGCTGCTCCCTCCACTCAGGGAGGGCCACGCGGAGCTCCCGGGCGGCGCGCCCGCTGTCCAGCACGGAGTAGCGGGGGCGCGGGGCGCGCGTGGGGTACTCCTCCGTGGCGATGGGCACCACGCGGCGGGCGCGCTGCCCTGCACGCGCCGGGTCGGCGGCCAGGATCGCCTCCGCGAAGCCGTGCCAGCTCGTCTCGCCGGCGGCCGCCAGGTGGTACGTGCCGCTCGCCGCCCACGGGATCTCCCAGCCGCGCCCGGCGCGGAAGGGTGCCAGGATGGCGGCGGCCGCCTCGGCCAGCATCCGGCTCCAGGTGGGGGCTCCCACCTGGTCCGCCACCACGCGCAGCTCGTCGCGCTCGTGCGCCAGGCGCAGCATGGTGCGCAGGAAGTTGTGGCCGCGGGTGCCGTACACCCAGCTCGTGCGAAGCACCAGGTAGACCCCGCCCGCCGCCGCCACGGCCTCCTCCCCCTCGCGCTTGGTGCGGCCGTACACCCCCAGCGGGGCCGGGGCGTCGTCCTCGGTGTACGGGGCCCCCTTGGAGCCGTCGAAGACGTAGTCCGTGGAGAAGTGCACCAGCGGCACGCCGGCGTGCGCGGCCTCCCGGGCCAGGATGCCGGGGGCCACGGCGTTGAGGGCGCGCGCCAGCTCCGGCTCCGCCTCGGCGCGGTCCACCGCCGTGTGGGCGCCGGCGTTGACCACCAGGGCGGGCGCGGCGTCGCGGAAGCCGCGGCGGATCGCCTCGGGGTCCGCCAGGTCCAGCGCGCTCCGCGGCGGCGCCACCACCTCCGCCATCGGGGCGAGCGCGCGGGCCAGCTCCCACCCCACCTGCCCCGTCCCCCCGGTGAGGAGGATGCGCGGCCGGATCACGCACCCTCGCGGAAGCGCGGAAGCCGCTCCGGCGATAGGTCGCGGAGCCGGGCGCCGCCCTTGTCCTTGGCCGAGACCAGCGGGGCCGCGCGGGGCCACTCGATCGCCAGGTCGGGGTCGTTCCACAGCAGGGTGGACTCGGTCTCGGGGCGGTACACGTCGGTGCACTTGTAGGCGAAGAGCGCCTCGCCCGAGGTCACCACGAAGCCGTGCGCGAACCCCGCCGGCACCCAGAGCTGCCACCCGTTCTCGTCGGACAGCGTGTACCCCGTCCACCGCCCGAAGGTGGGGGAGCCCACCCGCACGTCCACCGCCACGTCCCACACCTCGCCGCGGAGCACCGACACCAGCTTCCCCTGCGGGTGGGGCTCCTGGAAGTGGAGCCCCCGCAGCACCCCGCGTGTGGAGAGCGAGACGTTGTCCTGCACGAAGCGGTCGGGGATCCCCGCCGCCGCGTAGCGCTCGGCGCGCCACGTCTCGCGAAAGAAGCCGCGCTCGTCGCGAAAGACGGGGGGCTTGAGCAGGAGGACGCCGGGAAGCGCCGTTCGCTCCTCGATCATCCGTGCGGCCGCCCGTCCAGCAGGCTCAGCAGGTACTCGCCGTAGCCGCTCTTCAGCAGCGGCGCGGCCAGCCCGCGGAGCTGCGCCTCGTCGATGAAGCCGGAGCGGTACGCGATCTCCTCCGGCGCCGCCACCTTGAGCCCCTGCCGCTTCTCGATGGTCTCGATGAAGTTGCTGGCCTGCTGCAGCGACTCGTGCGTTCCCGTGTCCAGCCACGCCATCCCCCGCCCCAGCAGCTCCATGTGCAGCTGGCCGCTGCGCAGGTACTCCAGGTTCACGTCGGTGATCTCGTACTCGCCGCGATTCGAAGGCCGCAGCGCCGCGGCGATCTCCAGTACCCGGTTGTCGAAGAAGTAGAGCCCCGTCACCGCGTACGGCGACTTCGGGTCGAGCGGTTTCTCCTCGATGGAGACCACCCGCCCCGCCGCGTCGAGTTCGGCCACTCCGTAGCGCTCGGGGTCGCGCACGTGGTAGCCGAAGACGGTGGCCCCGGCGGGCCGCTCCGCCGCGGCGTGCAGCAGCTCGGTGAGGCCGTGGCCGTAGAAGATGTTGTCGCCCAGGATCAGCGCCACCCGGTCGTCGCCCACGAAGTCGCGCCCGATGGTGAACGCCTGCGCCAGCCCCTCGGGGCGCGGCTGCTCGGCGTACTCGAAGCGCACCCCCCACTGCTCGCCGTCGCCCAGGAGCTCGCGGAAGCGCGGGAGGTCGGCGGGAGTGGAGATGACCAGGATCTCGCGGATCCCGGCCAGCATCAGGGTGGAGAGCGGGTAGTAGATCATCGGCTTGTCGAACACCGGGAGGAGCTGCTTGCTCACTGCCCGCGTGATCGGGTAGAGCCGTGTTCCGCTCCCCCCTGCCAGGATGATTCCCTTCATGCCGCGCTCCCCAGCCCCAGTCGCTCGCCGCGGTACGCGCCGGAAAGGATGCGCTCCCACCAGGGGCGGTTCTCGAGGTACCAGGCGACCGTCTTCCTCAATCCCGTCTCGAACGTCTCGCGCGGGCTCCACCCCAGCTCGGCGCGCACCCGGGAAGCGTCGATGGCGTACCGCAGGTCGTGCCCGGGACGGTCCTCCACGAAGCGGATCAGTCCCTCACGCGGACCGATGGCGGGGTCGGGCGCCATCTCGTCCACGAGCCGGCAGACCGCGCGGACCACCTCCAGGTTCGTCATCTCGTTGCGCCCGCCGATGGCGTACGTCTCTCCCGGGCGCCCGCCGCCGAGCACTGCGACGAGGGCGTCCGCGTGGTCCTCCACGAAGAGCCAGTCGCGGACGTTCTCGCCGCGCCCGTACACGGGAAGGGGGCGCCCTGCCAGCGCGTTGAGCACCATCAGCGGGATCAGCTTCTCGGGAAACTGCCGCGGGCCGTAGTTGTTGGAGCAGTTGGTCGTGAGGGTGGGGAGGCCGTACGTGTGGTGCCACGCCCGCACCAGATGGTCCGACCCGGCCTTGCTGGCCGAGTACGGCGAGTTGGGCGCGTACGCAGTCTCCTCGGTGAAGAAACCTTCGGCCCCCAGCGAGCCGAAGACCTCATCGGTGGAGACGTGGAGGAAGCGGAATGCGTCGCGCGCCTCGCCGCGGAGCGCGCTCCAGAAGCGCCGCGCCTCCTCCAGCAGGGTGAAGGTCCCCACCACGTTGGTGCGGATGAAGTCCCCCGGCCCGTCGATGGAGCGGTCCACGTGGCTCTCCGCCGCCAGGTGCATCACCGCGCGCGGCTCGTACTCGGTGAAGAGGCGGCGGAGCGCGGGGCCGTCGCAGATGTCCACCCGCTCGAAGCGGTAGCGCGGGTGAAGGGCCACCTCGGCCACGGAGTCCGGATTGCCGGCGTAGGTCAGCGCGTCCACGTTGACCACGCGCGCCTCCGTGCCGTGCAGGAGCGTGCGCACGAGCGACGAACCGATGAAGCCTGCCCCGCCGGTGACCAGAATGGTTCCTTGCATGATCGTTCCTCGTTCGTGCGCTCCCCACCCCGTTCGGGCCGGTTCCGCCACCATCAGGCGCGAAGCGCACCTCTGCCGGGGGCGAATGGCGCGCGAAGATAACCTCACCTCACGGCGGAGCACAAACCCGCCACGCCGGCCGGGTTGCGTGCGCCGGGGCCGGCGCGGAGATTGTAGACACTCCGCGGAGTGCGTACCGGTCCCCGCGCGGGCGGGCGCCCCCGCCACGCCGCCCTGCAGACCCGCGATGAAGCGCCTCCAAATCGCCTTCCTGACCTCCGTGGACGCCGCCTCACCCGGCGCGTACTCCGGTACGCCGTACTACATGGCGCGGGCGCTCCACGAGTACTGCGGCGACGTGACCCACCTCGGACCCCTGCGTCCACCGTACCTGGTGTACGGCTAGGTGAGGCCCCGCGTCTCCCAGCGCCGGGTGGGGCGCGCCGGGCGGCGCCG
>JAUJMI010000298.1 GCA_030446945.1 Longimicrobium sp.
TTTTTTGTTCCCTGTCCCGCCGCAGCGCGCCCCCTCACCCTCTCCGCCGACGCCGAGCTGCTGGACCGACGCGCGCTGGTAGTGGGCCCCCACCCGCTCGTTGGCTCGCTGCCCCCCAGCAGCTGCCTGGGCGCTGGCGCACGTCTGTGCGGAGGGCGGACATCGCAGGCCCTCTCCCCGCTCGTTCCTCGCTGCCCCTCCCCCAAACTGCTGGGGGAGGGGCGCACGCACCCATCCCATCGTCGCGCACAGGGTTCGTGCGGCTTCCGCGTCCTCCCTGCCCCTCGTTCAAATGCCGCGGTTCTCGAGTCGGCTTCAGCCGCCTTCCCGTGGTTCCAGCCGGGGGCTTCAGCCCCCCGGTGTGCGGGATCCGACCCCGGCGACGCGGCCGCGGTATCCGCCTCCCGCTCCAACCGGGTTCCCGCCGCTGTCGCGGCTGCGCCTAAACAAAGCTCTTGACATCCACCCCGCTGATACGTATTAGCTAATACGTATCAGCAAAGGACGAAGCGAGTGCCCTCACCGATCCGTTCCATCACAACCCACGACGTTGCGCGCCACGCGGGCGTTTCCCAGGCGACGGTCTCGCTGGTGCTGGGCGGAAATCCGCGGGCGCGGGTGGCGGCGGCGACGCGGGAGCGGGTCCTTCGCTCGGCCGAGGCGCTGGGGTACCGGCCCAATATCCTGGCCCGGGGGTTGGTGCGCGGAAGGTCGTACGCCCTGGGCGTGCTGGTGCCGGACCTCTCCAACCCGTTCTACCTGGACGTGGTCACCGGCGTGCAGCGCGTGGCGGCCGAGGCGGGCTACGTCGTCCTTCCCGGCGACACGCGCGAGGTGCCCGCGGCGCGGCACCTGGAGGCGCTGCGGGCGCGGCAGGTGGACGGGCTGGTCCTGGACGGCGTGGGCGCCGCCTCCCTCCCCCCCGATGCGCTCTCCGGTACAGAGGTGGTGCTGGTGGACGAGCCGCCCGAGCGGTGGCCCGGGGTGGCGAGCGGCGCGCTGGAGGCGGGGCGCCTGGCCGCCGAGCACCTCCTGGGGCTGGGACACCGACGGCTCGCCTTCATCGGCCCGGCGTCGGACGTACACGGCTTCCGCATGCGCGAGCGGGGGTTCTTCCGGGCCCTGCGCGATGCGGGGGTGGAGCCGAGGTCGGAGTGGGTGCGGCGTACCCCGCCCACCATCGCGGGGGGCCAGCGGGCGATGCGGACGCTGCTCGCCTCACATGACCGCCCGAGCGGGGTGTTCTGCGCCAACGACCTCCTGGCGGCCGGGGCGCTGAAGACGGCCCTCACCGCGGGCCTGGCGGTCCCCGGCGAGCTGTCGCTGGTGGGGTGCGACGACGTGGAGCTGGCCCGCGTCCTCACCCCGGAGCTCACGACCGTCGCCATCCCGGCCCGCGAGCTGGGCGCCCGCGCCGCCCGCCTCCTCCTCCGCCGCCTGGACGACCCCGCGTACGCGCCGCGCTCCGATCGGCCGCTGCCGGTGAAGCTGGTGGTGCGGGGGACGACGGGGGCGGCGGGGTGAGGGGAATGGGGAATGGGGAATGGGGGAACGGGGAACGGGGAATGGGAAACCGGTAGGGAATAGGGGACAGGGGACAGCCAACCGGAGCGGGCCGCGCGATCACCGCGGTACCGCAGCCGTCGGAAACCGGGAAAGCACGGGCAGCCACGCCGGGCGGCCGCGACGGAATGGTGGGGTTCGAGGCGGGGGCAGGGGCGGTCAGACACGTAGGTCTCCTCCTGTGAGGGACCCGGTTTGTTTCGCGGGGATCGCCGCAACGCAGCTCACCGAGCACGGCCCGTACGTAGGCACCAGCGCACCAACGCACTCACGCACTTTCTTCATGCGCCACGCTACCATCCTCTCCACCGGCTCCGCGGTCCCCCAGCGCGTCCTCACCAACGCCCAGCTTTCGGCGATGCTGGGGGAGGACGTGGACCCGTTCGTGTCCGGAACGCTGGGGATCCGGGAGCGGAGGTGGTGCGGGCCGGACGAGTCGACGGCCGACCTGGCGGAGGAGGCGGCCCGCGCCGCGCTCGCGGACGCGCGGCTCGCCCCCGAAGACATTGACCTCCTCATCGTCTCCACCGACACGCCGGAGTACGTCTCGCCCGCCACCTCGTCCGTGCTGCACGGAAGGCTGGGGCTGCCGGGTGCGGCGGGAACCTTTGACATCAACTCCGCCTGCGCCGGCTTCGCCACCGCGCTGGACGCCGCGTGGAAGTACATCCGCGCGGACGAGCGGTACGACCGCGTGCTGGTGGTGGCGGCCTATGCCATGTCCAAGTTCCTCGACACCGGCGACAAGAAGACGGCCACCATCTTCGCGGACGGCGCGGGGGCGGTGGTGGTGGCGCGGTCTGAGGAGCCCGGCATCCTCGCCTCCGAGCTCTTTGCGGACGGGTCGCTCTCGGCGGGGATGGGCGTGTTCGCAGGGGGGGCCGCGGAGCCGATAACGGACGAAGTGCTGCGCAACGGCTACCGGAACCGGCTCCGCTTCGTGACCAAGTATCCCAGAGAGGTCAACGAGGAAGGGTGGCCGCGCATCGTGCGCTCGGTGTTGGGGAGGATCGGGCAGCGGGTGGAGGAGGTGGACCTGTGGCTGTGGACACAGGTCAACCGCTCCACGATCGAGGCGGTGATGGAGACCCTGGGGCAGCCGATGGATCGCGCGCACACGGTAATGGAGAAGTGGGGATACACCGGCAACGCCTGCCTGGCGATGGCGCTGGACGACGCCGCCCGCGCGGGGCGCCTGCGGCCCGGCGACCTGGTGGTGATGACCGGCTCCGGCGCGGGGCTGTCGATGGGGTGCGTGGCGCTGCGCTGGAACCCGGGCACGGGCACCGCCGATGAGTGAGACGGCGGTCTCCCGCTTCCTGGGGCGCACGGCGCTCCACCCGAACCGCCCGGCGCTGCGCACGCTGTCGTCCGGCGGGGCCCCGCACGACCGCGTCCTCACCTGGGGCGCCTGGGGCGATGCGGCGCGGCACTTCGCGGCGGCGCTGGTGGGTGCCGGCCTCCGCCCCGGGGACGCCGTGGCCGTGCTGGCGGGGAACGTCGAGGCCTGGCCCGTCGCCGACCTGGGGACGATGCTGGCGGGCGGTGTGTCCGTCGGTGTGTACCCGACCAGCGCGCCGGGGCAGGTGCGCCAGGTTCTCGCCGACTGCCGCGCCACCCTGGTCGTGGTGGACACGCCCGCGCAGCTCGCCAGGGTCGCCGCCGTGCGCGCGGAGCTCCCGGCGCTGCGCACGGTGATCGCCGTGGAGGGGGCGGGCGACGTGTCGTGGGTCGAGTGGATCGCGCGCGGAGCGGTTGCGCTCGCCCGCGGCGCCGACGCGGAGCTGGACGCCCGCGGCGCCGCGGCGCGCCCGGAAGACGTGGCGCTGCTGATCTACACCTCCGGCACCACCGGCGAGCCCAAGGGCGCCGCGATCCCGCACCGCTACCTCACCGCCTCCGCCGATTCCATTCAGGACACGCTGGGGCTGCGCGCCGACGACACCGCGCTCTCCTTTCTCCCCTTCTGCCACGCCGCCGAGCGCGTCTTCGGGCTGCACACGCGCGTCGCCTGCGGGATGGAAGCAGGTTTGGTTGGCGACGCCAACGATGTCTGGCGCGCGGCGCGTGCGTACGGGCCCACGGTGTTCGGCGGGCTGCCGCGCTTCTATGAGAAGGCGTACGAGGCGCTCCGCTCGGAACAGGGCCGCGCCACGGGCGGCGAGGCCGAGCGCTGGCGGCGCGCGCTGGAGCTGGGGCGCGCCCGCGGCGGGCTTCGCCGCGAGGGCGAGCCGGTGCCGGCCGGGCTGGAGGCGGAGTGGAGCCAGGTGGCGGCGCCGTACGCCGCGCGGTTGAGGGAGATGTTCGGGGGGCGCGTGCGGCTCGCCACCTCCGGCGGCGCGGCGCTGCCGGGCGAGGTGGCGGAGTACCTCGACGCGCTGGGGCTCGGCATCCTGGGCGGCTACGGACTCACCGAGCACCTGTGCGTCGTCTTCCACAGGCCGGATAGCTACGGCTTCCAGACCGCCGGCCGGCCGATGCCCGGTACCGAGCTGCGCATCGCCGAAGACGGCGAGATCCTGGTGCGGCGCGGGGCGCTCACCTTCGCCGGCTACCACGCCCGGCCGGAAGAGACGCGCGCCACCTTCAGCGATGACGGCGCCTGGCTCCACACCGGCGACCTGGGCGAGGTCACCGCGCGCGGCGAGCTGCGCGTGACCGGCCGCAAAAAGGAGCTGATCGCCCTCTCCAACGGCAAAAAGGTGGCGCCGCTCCCCATCGAGGCGCGGCTGGCACAGGAGCATTGGATCGGGCAGGCGGTGCTCTTCGGCGAGGGCCAGCGCTTCGTATCCGCCCTCATCGCGCTGCGCCCCTCCGCGGTGGAGACTTGGGCCCGCGCGCGCGCGCTCGGCGATGCCGACGCGCTCGCGCACCCCGAGCTGCTGGACGAGGTGCAGGCCGCGGTGAACCGGGTGAACGCGGGGCTCTCGCGCCCCGAGCAGGTACGCCGCTTCGCACTCCTGGAGCGTCCGCTCACCGCCGAGGCGGAGGAGCTGACCCCCACCCTCAAGCTGCGGCGCGCCGCCATCGCCGAGAAGTACGGCGAGCGGCTGCGCGCCCTCTACCAGACCGCGTGATGGCCAAACGGAGCTCTCTCGGAGCACTGGTGCTCTCCACGCTCGCCATCGCGGCGGCGTACGGATCGGCCTTCCTCCCCGGCGAGCCGCCCGCGTGGGGCGCGTGGCTGATGGCGCTGGGAATCGCGACCATGATGGTGGCGTGTATGGCGCTCGGGGCCAGCCGCACAAAGGGCGTGGGCCGCCTCAAGATCCCCTTCGCGCTCACCTTCCTGATCCTGGCCGGCGGCTTCTGCGCCGTGATGCTCCTTCCCGAGGAAGGCCCGGGGGCGCCGCTCTACTTGGGCCTGCCGCTGCGCGCCGCGGTGGTGCTGCTGGGCGTGGGGCTCCTTCCCCTCCTGGTGCTGCCGCTGGCGTACGCACTGACCTTCGACGAGCTGACGCTGAGCGACGACGAGGCGCGTGAACTGCTCACTGAGATTCGCGGAGT
>JAUJMI010000299.1 GCA_030446945.1 Longimicrobium sp.
CGTACGCGCCCCCCGCGAAACCGCTCTGCAGGAGGAAGTCCGAGAGCCGGTCCAGCAGCGCCTGCAGGTTCAGCGCGTCCGCCTGGTGGCCCGTGAACTTGGAGTAGTTGGTGAAGCGCATGCTCCGGGACTCCGGGAAGGGAAGCCGAACGATGCGAAGACAGCAGTTTGCGGGCCAGGGAACGGCTAGGTGCGTGAGTGCGTTAGTGCGTGAGTGCGCTGGGTTCCGGGGCGCGGTTCGCGCCGGCGCATCCCGTCACGAACAACCCCACGGGGAAGACCGCGCACCCATTTCCTGGGCGCAGCGCCTCACCGCCGCCTGACCTCGCGCGAATCCCCTGGCGTGGAGCGCAGGAATCGGGCTCTGCCGCCGGCGCCGCAGCGCATCTTCGGGGCGCCCGTGCGGCGGGCTTCAGCGTGTTCCCACGGCACCAGCAGACACGGAGGTCTGCCCCTTACAAGATCCACGTGGGGAGCGGAGGTCGAGGCAGGGGATAGGGCGGGCGCGATGAATCGCGCCCCTACAAACAGACGGTTGCCATCACCCCCTGCGCTGCAGCACGCCGTCGATGGTGGTGAGGAAGAGGTCCACGTCGAGCGGCTTGGTGAGGTAGGCGTGAACGCCGGCCTCCATCAGGCGGCTGACGGCGCCGCGGGTGGCGTCGGCGCTGATGACGACGACCGGGGTGGCGGCGGTGCGCGGGTCCAGGCGGAGGCGGCGCAGCACCTCCTCGCCCGGGATGTCGGGGAGGTGGAGGTCAAGGAGGATCAGGTCGGGCGCGTGCTCGGCCGCCAGCTCCAGCCCCAGCCGCCCCTTGAGCGCGGGGACCAGAGTGATCTCCGGGCGGTCGTCCAGGATCGTCTCGATAAGGCTCAGGTTGGCGATGTTGTCCTCCACGTAGAGCACCGTCGCGGGGCGGGCGCCGTGCTCGCCGGCGGCCGGGCGCTCGGCGCGCGCGCTGCGCAGCAGGCCCACGGGGTCGTCCCCCAGCGCCAGCTCCACGCTGAAGATGGAGCCGCGCCCCGGGGTGCTCTCCACGCTCATCTCGCCCCCCATCGCCTCCACCAGCCGCTTGGAAAGCGCCAGCCCGAGCCCGGTCCCCTCCACCCCCGTCTGCTCGGCGCCCAGCCGCGCAAAGGGGACGAAGAGCTGGTCCAGCCTGTCGGCCTGGATCCCCACGCCCGTGTCGTGCACGCGGATGCGGAAGCGCTCTCCTTCGACCCCGCAGGTGATGCGCACGCGGCCGCCGGGGCGGTTGTACTTGATGGCGTTGGAAAGGAGGTTCAGCAGCACCTGCGTGAGCCGCTGCCGGTCCGCGATCACGTGGTGCGACGCATCGCCCCCTACCTCCTGCGCCAGCGCGCACCCCGTCTGCGCGGCCAGCGGACGCACCAGCCCCAGCGCCTCCTCCACCGCTTCGCTCACGTGCACCGCCTCCAGCGAGAGCTGCTGGCGGTTGGCCTCGATGCGCGAGAGGTCCAGCACCTCGTTGATGAGGTTGAGCAGGTGCCGTCCGGCGCGGAGAATGTGCTCCACGCCCTTGCGCTGGTCGGGCGGGAGGTCGCGGCGCTCCAGGAGCTGCGCGAAGCCCAGGATGGAGTTCATGGGCGTGCGCAGCTCGTGGCTCATGCGGCTCAGGAACTCGCTCTTGGCGTGGTTCGCCGCCTCGGCCGCCTCGCGCGCCCGCTCCGCGTCGTCACGCGCGCGCTGGAGCGCGATCTCCGCCTCCTTGCGGTCGGTGATGTCGCGGAACCACCAGATGCGGCCGTAGTAGCGCCCCTCCGTGTCCTTGACCGGCGCGCTGCAGCGGTCGAAGACGCGCCCGTCCTGCAGCCGCACTTCCTCTTCGCTGCGCTCGTCGCGCCGCTCGTACAGCTCGGCCACGCGGGCGATGAAGGCGTCCGGGTCCTCCAGCTTTCCAAGCACCGCCCCGATGGCCGCCTCGTCCGAGCGCTGGGCGATCACCTCGTCCGGGATCTCCCACATCTCGGCGAAGCGGCGGTTGTAGGAGAGGATCTTCCCCTCCCCCGAGATCACCAGGATGCCGTCGATGGAGGCCTCGCCCTGCGCCTCCAGCAGTGTCTTCTGGAAGCGCAGCTCCGCCTCGGCCGCCTTGCGCCGCGTGACGTCGCGCAGGTTGATGATGACCCCGTCCGCGCCGCTGTCCGGACGCAGCGTGCGCACGGAGACCTCCACGGAGCGCCACGACTGGTCCTTGTGGAGGTAGCGGAAGTCGAGCGTGTAGGTGGTTCCCGGGTTGCGGAAGGCGCCGCCCAGCGCCTCCCTGCACTTCTCGTGGTCCTCCGGGTGGATGCGCTCGAACGACGAGGTGCCCAGGATTTCATGCGGCGCGTACCCCAGCACCCGCTCGATCGAGGGGGAGTGGTAGATGCTCGCCCCCTGCGCGTCCATGATGGAGGCGACGTCGGACGAGTTCTCGATGAGGGTGCGGAAGGGTTCCTCGCTGCGCTGAAGCGCCCGTTCGGCATTCTTCTGGTCGGTGATGTCGCGCACCACCGTCACGATCTGCTCGGCGCCGAAGGGAAGGATGCGCGCCTCGAAGTCGCGGAGCTCGTCCTCATCCTGGACGGTGTACTCGATGCACGCCAGCGCGCCGGTGCGCTTCACCTCCTCCAGCCCCTCCGCCACCCGCGCCGCCGCGTCCGGGGGGAGAAGGTCGTGCAGCCGGCGCCCGGTCAGCGCCCCGGCCAGACGCTCGCCGGCGTGGTGCTCCAGCACCGTCCCCTCGCGGTCCAGGCGGAAGTAGAGGTCGGGGAGCGCCTCGAAAATGGCCTCCAGCTCGTGCGTCTTGTGGCGCAGCTCCACCTCGGCGCGGGCGCGCTCCGCCACCTCCTCCTCCAGCGCGCGGTTGGCCGCCGCCAGCTCGGCGGTGCGCTCCTCCACTCGCGTCTCCATCTCGTCGTACGCCTCCCTGCGCTCCGCGGCCAGCCGCAGGTTGTCCAGCGCGTTGGCGGCCAGCGACGCCACCGCCTCCAGCGCCTCCACGTCCTCGTCCGTGTAGACCCCCGGCGTGTAGCTGTGCGCGCTCAGGATCCCCAGCACCTCGCCCCCCAGCAGGATGGGCGTGCGAATGACCGATTGAGAGCGCCGCCCCGTGCCGGTGACCGTCGCGCCCTGTGCCGCGGGATCGTCCGCGCTGTGGGTGAGGAGCGACCGGCGCTCGCGCAGCACCCGCTCCCCCGGGGTCCCCGCCGCGGGGACGCTGCTGGGCGCGCTGAACACGTCCGCGTCGTAGCCGCCGACTCCCACGAACTCGTGCTTCCCGGGGTCGTACATCATCAGGAAGAAGGCGTCGTACGGCAGGATGGCGCGGCACGCCTCCTCCAGCACGTCGCGCAGCGCGGCGCGCGACGGGGCGCCGATCACCGCCGCCGCGGTGGCCGCCACGGCGCGCATGCGCTCCGCCATCCGCTGCGCCCGTCGCTCCGCCTGGCGCAACGCCTCGTCCGCGGCCTGCTGGCGGGCGAGCTCCTCCGTCATCCCCGCCAGGTGCCGCCGAAGCTCAAGCTGCACCATCACCTGCCGCGACAGCGTGCGCAGCGCCGTCCGCTGCTCCTCCGTGATCTGTCGCGGCCTGTGGTCCAGCACGCACAGCGTTCCCAGCTCGTGCCCGTCGGGCGTGACGAGCGGCGCCCCCGCGTAAAAGCGGATGCGCGGCTCGCCGGTGACGAACGGGTTGTTCGCGAAGCGTGCGTCGAGCGTCGCGTCCGGCACCACAGTCACCTCTTCGTGGAGGATGGAGTGCGCGCAGAACGCCACCTCGCGCGACATCTCCGGCACCTCCAGCCCCACGCGCGACTTGAACCACTGCCGGTCCTCGTCGATCAGCGTCAGCAGCGCGATCGGCGTCCCGCAGAGCTGCGACGCGAGCTGGGTGACTTCGTCGTACGCCTGTTCGGGGGAGGTGTCGAGGATCTGGTACTCGCGCAGCGCCGCGAGCCGCTCGGCCTCGCGCGCGGGGAGGGGATCCATAATACTTCGGACTCCTGAGATGCGCGCGGATCGGCCCCGGAGGGATGCCGTGCAACCCGGCTATCAGTTTAATGCAGCGGAGCGGCTGGGGCGAGTGAACTCGCCGCAACAACAGCACAAAGTCCGCCTGCGCGGACTCGGGGGCGAGATCCGGCTGTGTGGCGAATGTTGGCGCGGGTCAGGAGTGCATTCGAGGGGCGAATTCCAGGGAACGCATTCCAGGGAGCGCATTCCAGGAGCGAATGAATTCGCCGCTGGAACCACACGAAGTCCGCCTGCGGGGACTCGGGGTCCAATGCCGCGTTCCTCGTGCCGGCTTTAGCCGCCTTCCCGCGGTTCCAGCCGGGGGCTTCGGCCCCGGGGTTCAGCGGCGGCGGGGCCAATGCCCGCCTCCCGTCGGACACGGAACCGGAGAGATTTGCGTGTGTACGGACAGTTAGTTAGGCTGGTACGTACACACAACCGGAGTGACGTCATGGCTGCTCCCTCCAAGTCCGCGCTTCCGAGGGCCCGTCGCGCCGCCCACGAAGGCAAGGTCCGCAAGGAGTTCTGGCTCGATCCCCAGCTCCTCAGCGAGGCTCAGGCCGCGCTGGGGGCCGCCACCGAGCGCGAGACGGTGGAGCTCGCACTCGATCTCGTCGCCTTTCGCGGTGAGCTCCTGGCGGGAGCGAAAGCATTGCGGGGCCTCCCGCTGTCGCGGCTCGACTGACACCCGCCGCGCCCCATGGCCGCCTTGCGAAAGTACGTGCTCGACACGAACTGCTTCGTGGACGCGGCCCGGTCCGAGCCCGCGGCGGCGGCCTACGAGGCGTTCGTGGCTCGCGCGGCGCCGGGGCTCTGGCTCAGTGCCGTCGTCGCCGCCGAGTTGCGCGCCGGTGCCCGCACCGCCCGCGCGCGCCGCGTGCTGGAGCGCCAGGGGCTCGGCCCCTACCGTCGCCGCGGTCGCGGGCTCACGCCGTCGGCGGCGCACTGGGAGGCGCTCGGCACTGTACTGGCCACTCGGGGGACTCGGGACGGACTGGACCTGAAGCAGGTGCCGCGCAGCTTCGTGTTCGACGGGCGCTGCGC
>JAUJMI010000300.1 GCA_030446945.1 Longimicrobium sp.
GGGGATGGGGAATGGGGAATGGGGAATGGGGAATGGGGAATGGGGAATGGGGAATGGGGAACGGCAGCGCCTCGGGAGACAGGCGTCGAGGCAGGGAGAGGGTGGGCAGACACGCAGGTCTGCCCCTGCGAGGTTTCGGTGTGGAAGGAACCCGCTGGTGCGGCGTCGGTCACGGGCGCGATGAATCGCGCCCCTACGAGATCTGAAACGAGGAGACGGACGCATGCGCCCCTCCCCCAGGTAGTTATTGGGGGAGGGGCCGCGAGGTGACGAGCGGGGGAGGGGGCCCGCGCAGACGCCTACGGCGTGTTGCCGGGGCAGTTCTTCATCAGCTGCTGCTCCGTCCGCCGCCACTGGCCGCCCTCCTTGCGGTAGCGCAGGCGCCAGGAGCGGTCGCAGATCACGGTGGGAAAGGTCCGCCGGTCCGTGGTGTAGCCGACGACGAGCATGGTGATCTGGTCGCGGGCGTAGCGCACGACGTTGGGGGAGACGTAGTTGCCGTACTCGCGCACCCAGGTGCCGCCGAGGCCGCCCTGCTCCGCTTCATCGATCAGGAGCACCTGCCGGGGGTCGGCGATGCGGGGCTTGCCGAGGATCTCCATGAGGCGCGCTACGGGGATGCTGTCGCCGGTCACCTGGCGGGCCCGCGTGGCGAAGCCCTTCACGTCCACCCAGTTCGGGCCATCGGAGGGGCGGCCGAGCTGGTGGGTGCGCGAGTCTTCCTGGACGAAGGCGATCGCCTGGCGCACGACCGTGACGTAGTCTTCCTGCGTCGGCCGCGGGCCGGTGCACGAGGTCAGGAGGATGAGGCCCAGGACGGATGCGGCTCGCTTCATGGTCTGCGCGCGGAACGGGTTGGAGAGTCGGGGTCCCGGTGGAACGATACACTCGCGGCCGCGCCGCGCAACCGCCCGCCCTCCCGCCGGGGCGCGCGCGGCGCTACGTTGTGCACGCGGGGAGCGCCCGCACCCACACGCACGCGAGCACCGATGAAATTCTGGAGACTCACGCCCCGCCACGACACGCTCTGGTGGTGCGTGGACGGCAAGGACCCGTGGCAGCCCTACTACAACCGCGCCTTCGGCTTCGTGGTGCGCGCGGCCGACGCGGAGGAGGCACGCTTCCTCGCCCACCAGGCGGGCGGCGACGAGAACGGCGCCATCGACGGGATCCGCCCCTGGCTGGACGACAGCTACTCCCGTTGCGAGGAGCTGGGCGACGACGGCCCGGGAGAGGTGCTCATGGTGAACTTCCGGCTCTGAGCGGGGGAGTGAAACCGGTGGCCGTAGCACCGTTCAGGGGAAGCACTCCCTGCACCGCGATTTCCGGTGCGCGCCGACTGAACTGCATCTCACCCGGAGACGCGGACGAGAGAACCCGAAGTTCTCCGCGTCTCCGCGTGAGGCCAGTCGTTGAAGCCGAAATGAACGGAGGGGCCCGGCGCAAACGCGCCCGGCCCCTCTTCATGTTACGATCAGCGCGAGATCAGACGAAGGTGCGCTGGATGCGGCCGACGGATTCGATGCGGCGCTCGGCGATCGCGTCGGCGGCGACGTAGGTGGCGATGCCCTTCGCCTCAGCCAGCTCGAAGATCTGCACGAGCGTGGTGTAGATGTCACCAGCCTTGCGCATGGAGCGCTCGGCCGTCCACCCGTGCAGCTCGCCGTATACGTTGATCAGCCCGCCCGCGTTGATCACGTAGTCCGGGGCGTACAGGATACCGCGCCGGTGCAGCTCGTCGCCGTGGCGCGCCTCGGCCAGGACGTTGTTCGCCGCGCCGGCCACGATGCTGGCCTTGAGCTGCGGGATCGTCTCGTCGTTGATGGTGGCGCCCAGCGCGCTCGGGGCGTAGATGTCCGCCTCGGCGCCGTAGATGGCGTCCGTGGCCACCGCCCGCGCGCCGAACTCCTCCACCACGCGGTTCACCCGCTCCTGGTCGATGTCGGTCACGATCAGCTGGGCACCCTCGGAAGCCAGGTACTGGCAGAGGTAGTAGCCCACGTGGCCGACGCCCTGCACGCTCACCGTCTTCCCGGCGAGCTCGAACGAGCCGAACTTGACGAACGCCGCCGCCTTGATCCCCTGGTACACGCCGAACGCCGTCACCGGCGACGGGTCGCCCGAGGCGCCGTGGCGGCCGGTGACGTTCTCCGTCTCCATGGCCACGAACTCCATGTCGTCCGGCGAGGTGCCCACGTCCTCGGCGGTGATGTAGCGGCCCTTGAGCGTCTCCACGAAGCGGCCGTGGGCGCGGAAGATCTCCTCGCGGCGGGCGGTCTTGGGATCGCCCACGATGACGGACTTGCCGCCGCCCAGGTTGAGCCCCGCCACCGCGGCCTTGTACGTCATCCCGCGCGACAGGCGCAGGGCGTCCACGAACGCTTCCTCGTCCGAGGCGTAGTTCCAGAAGCGGGTGCCGCCCAGCGCCGGCCCGAGCACGGTGTTGTGGATGGCAATGATCCCCTTGTACCCGCAGGACGGCTCGTGGCAGAAGACGACCTGCTCGTGCTCGTGCTCGCCGATCATCGAAAACAGTTCCATGCCCTGGCTCAGTGCAGAAGTGCTTGAAGTGCGTGAGTGCCCGGGCACCTTTCCCCTGGCGGCTTCACGTGCCGGCGCGACGATTGGGTCGGGCCGCGCGGTAACCTACTGCCGGTACAGCTCCCGCGCGATAACCGTGCGCTGGACCTCGCTGGTCCCCTCGTAGATCTCGGTGACCTTGGCGTCGCGGAAGAGCCGCTCCACCGGGTACTCCTTTACGTAGCCGTACCCTCCATGCACCTGCACCGCGTCCGTGGTCACGCTCATGGCCGCCTCGGAGGCGTAGAGCTTGGCCATGGACGCCAGCTTGCGGACGGGCTCCCCCGCGTCCTTTGCGGCGGCGGCGCGGTGGGTGAGCGCGCGGGCCGCCTCCACGCGCAGGGCCATGTTGGCCAGCTTCCACCCCAGCCCCTGGAACTCGCGGATGGAGGTGCCGAACTGCTTGCGCTCGTCCGCGTACGCCAGCGAGTGCTCCAGCGCCGCCTGGGCGATCCCGGTGGCGAGCGCGGCGATCCCCATCCGCCCGTTGTCCAGCCCCTGCAGCGCGTAGATCAGCCCCATCGCCGGATCGCCGAGGAGCTGATCGTCGGGGACGAAGAGGTCGCGGAAGGCGATCCCCACCGTCTCGGACGCACGCTGCCCCATCTTGTCTTCCTTCTTGCCGACCAGGTACCCCTCGGCGCTCGTGGGGACGATGAAGGCGCCGATCCCTTTGGCGCCCCGGCGGTCGCCGGGGGTGTCGGTGCGGGCCATGGCCACCATCACGTCGCCGAAGCCGCCGTTGGTGATCCACGCCTTGGCGCCGTTCAGCACCCAGCCGCCCTCCGTCCGGGTGGCCTGCGCCGCGAGAGACGCCGCGTCGGACCCCGCCTCCGCCTCGGAGAGGGCGAAGCCGCCCAGCAGCTCACCGCGCGCCATGGGCCGCAGCCAGCGCTCCTTCTGCGCATCGGTGCCGTGCGCCAGGATCATCTGGGTGGGGAGCGAGTTGTGGACGCTCATCGCCACGGCGACGGACGCATCGCCACGCGCGATCTCCTCCAGGGCGATCAGGTAGGTGGCGGCGTCCATTCCGAGCCCGTCCCACTCCTCGGGGATCAGCATCCCCAGGAAGCCGAGCTCACCCAGGCTGCCGATCACCTCGCGCGGGAAGTGCGCGTCCCGGTCCCACTCTTCCGCGCGCGGCCGCAGCTCGCCCTCGGCGAACTCGCGGGCCAGGTCGCGGATCTGCTCCTGTTCCTCGGTCACGTGAACTCCAGGGAACAGGGATTAGGGAGTAGGGAATAGGAAAAGCCCGGCCGGCTCACGCCGCGGTTGCTATTCCCTTTTCCCCGTCCCCTATTCCCTAGTAGTTGTAAAAGCCTTCGCCCGTCTTCCGCCCCAGCTTTCCGGCGGCGACGTATTTCCGCAGCAGGGGGCACGGGCGGTACTTGTCGTCGCCCAGGCCGCTGTGGAGCACTTCCATGATGGCGAGGCAGGTGTCCAGGCCGATCAGGTCCGCAAGGGCGAGCGGGCCCATTGGATGATTCATGCCGAGCTTCATCACGGTGTCGATCGCCTCCGCCTCCGCCACGCCTTCCATGAGGCAGAAGACCGCCTCGTTGATCATCGGCATCAGGATGCGGTTGGCCACGAAGCCGGGGTAGTCCTGCGCCTCGGCGACCGTCTTCCCCAGCTGCACGGCGAGGGCGACGGTGGTGCGCGTGGTCTCGTCCGTAGTGGCCAGGCCGCGGATGATCTCCACGAGCTTCATCACCGGCACGGGATTCATGAAGTGCATCCCGATCACCTGGCCGGGGCGCTTCGTGCGCGCGGCGATCTCGGTGATGGAGATGGACGACGTGTTGGTGGCGAGGATGGCGTGCTCCGGCGCGTGCGCGTCCATGTCCGCGAAGATGCGGAACTTGAGGTCGCGGTTCTCCGTCGCCGCCTCGACCACCAGGTCCGCCCCCGCCACCGCGGCGAGCTCCGTGGCCGCGGTGATGCGCCCCAGCGCCGCGTTCCGGTCCGCCTCCGCGAGCGCGCCCTTTTTGATCTGCCGGTCCATGTTGCCGCGGATCGTGTCCCGCGCCTGGTCCAGCGCCTCCTGGCGCACGTCCACCATCGTCACGTCGAGGCCGTTCTGCGCGAAGACGTGCACGATCCCGTTCCCCATCGTCCCCGCGCCGACCACCGCCACGTTCCTGATCTCAGCCATTCCGTAGTCTCTGGAGATTCGTGGTCCTCAGTTCAGCACCCACCACCCGGCGAAGTAGATCCCGACCAGGGCCGCCCCGGTGGCGATGATCCAGACGTCGGCGCCGCGCGCCACCTCCCCCGCCTCGGAGCGGCGGCGGGCCTCCAGCGCCGCGCGCACCGAGCCCGCCTCCACCACCTCCCGCATCCCCACCCCCCCCCTGCCGCCGATCCGCGCGGTGATACCGAAGAGGACGGCCAGCACCCCGCCCGTCCAGACGGTCAGGAGCCCGGCGTGCTCCCGGTCCTCCGCCGTGCGGAGCCCCCCGACC
>JAUJMI010000301.1 GCA_030446945.1 Longimicrobium sp.
CACCGGCCCCGCGACGCTCTCGGCCAAGGCGCAGGCGGACTCGCGCTACAAGATGGCCTTCGTCACCCCTGGCACCTACGCGATGGGCGTCGCGCCGGTGAGCTACGCGAACGGCGACTCGCTGGTGATCGTGGCTACGCCGAGCCTCCCGAACGTCACCCTGGCCTCGGGCCAGAACGTGGTGGTGGACTACAGCGTCACCAGCGTCACCTGCAAGGTCAAGCCGGCCTGAGCCACTCAGCAGACAGAACACAGGGGGCGGGCGCCATTCGGGGCGCCCGCCCTTTTTGCCGTTCGGCGATACACGCTTCGCTCCACCGGCCCCAACATATTGTGGTGTAGGAGGAACGCGCGTGCTGCAACAATCCGTGCTTACGCGAGGGCCCCGCTCCGTCTCAGCCCTATCGCCTCGCGCCGATGATTGCCCCACGAACTCCGCCGACCGCGCAGCCTCCGACAGCACCGACCATCAAGCCCAACGGCCAGTAGTCTTGACCAGCTCCATCGTTCGCCAGGTAGGTCACTGCCGCAAAGCCCAACGCCGCCGACCAGCGCCCCAAGGCTTGCGCCGACCACTGCTCCCTGGAGACGATCCTTGCGGGCAAGCTCCTGCTGACCAACCACGGACAGGAGTACAGGTGCAGGTTCTCCGAATCGAAACGGCGTCGGCTTCAGCGCCGCCCGCCTTGCGGTGCTTCGGAGCGGGTCGTGAGGGAGTCCATGCGCGGAGATCCCGGCATGCGGGGCGGACGGCCGACGCTCCTGGGCTAGCGTGGGCGCGGCATATCCGAGGAGGAGACTGGCGCAAAGCGCGCACGCCCCGATGGGTCCAGCAATCGAAGGTCGCATGTGAGGGGCGGCTCGTCAGGAGGTGGCTTGTACGCATCGCCTGCTTCAAGAGGCGGTAGAAGAGCAGGCCCCGGTGGGCCCGCCCCTCGCCGGTTGGATCCTGAACGTGAACTCGTCCAAGTAGTATTGCAGGTGCGCATTGCTGGCCGCAGCCTGGTAGGTTCCGTGTCCGTGAGACCGCCGTTCAGGGGCAGGGCGAGGTCGGCTCGCCGCGGCTGCGGAAGATGGCGGCCTCCGCGAAGCACGCGCCCCGCCTCCCCCGAGCTCTGGCGCGGAGCGAAGGATCTACTGCGTGTTCGGAGGGGCCCGCGTGACGCGCGAGCCCCGGCCCGGCTCCGGCTGGAGTTGCGGCGTGATGAACCATCGAGGGGCTCACCGCTTCTTCGCCAGCATCGTCCCGCGGCAGTTGGGGGCCCCGCAGATGCAGGGGTAGCGGCGCTTCATGGCGGGGGAGTGGCGCACTTCCAGGATGAAGTGGTAGTCGTAAGCCAGCTCTTCGCCCGGCTCGATGTCGCGCAGGGACTCGATGAAGATGCGGCCGTCCTCCTCCACCGCCTCGCAGTTGGGGTCGCAGGAGTGGTTGATCCACCGCGCGATGTTGCCCCGGAAAGCCGCATCGATCACGGCGCCGTCCTCCAGGGCGAAGAGAAAGGTGTGGTACACCGTGTCCGGGTCTTCCGGGTAGCGCGCCTCCGCCTCGTCCATCGTGATCCGCTCGCCCGTGTACTCCACGATGCGGGTGCCGGCGGGGATGGGCGCGCGCGCGTACACGCCGCGGCCGTGGATCTTGGACCGGCGCATCGCCAGCCCCTTCGAGACGGAGAACTTGTTCGCGGGCATCCGTGTCCTGTGAAGTACGCGCGCCGCCGCGGCGCACCACAAATGTTGTGAGTGGACGCGCAAGGCGCTACTATTCGCGGGATAGACCCCGCAGCTCCGCGCGAACCTCCCAACCCCCTGATCTCCAATGAAACTCTCCCTCCGCGGGATGGCGCTCGGTGCGCTGGTCTGCGCCCTGGCGTTCGCCGCGCCGGCGAATGCCCAGCGCGCCCGGGACCCGCAGCTGCTGAGCGACAAGCCCGCGCCGCGCGACGGGTGCGTCACCGTGAAGCAGCCCGGCACCCTGCCCAGCGCCGACATGCTCGTGGACTCCGCCGCGCTGGCGCAGAGCATGGCGAAGTTCGCCCACGACTTCCCCATCCGCGATGGAAAGCTGACCGCGCTCTACTCGGTCGCCTTCGCGGCAGACGGGAGCGTGGAGCGCGTGGCGCCGATCGACTACTGGCTGCCGCAGGGCGAGGAGCCGCAGCTGACGGCGATGGTGCGCCAGTCGATCCGGCCGCAGCGCGCCGGGGCCCGGTGGAGCGTAAGGCTGCGCGTGGAGCCGGCCGCGCAGACCGTCTTCCGCGTGGGGCGCTCCGAAGTCTGCCACCCCCGCTCCACCACGCGCTTCGAACTGACCGCGCCGGCGCTCTCCGGGCTCCAGGCTCCATCGCCGATTCGCGTGCGGGCGACCGTGGGCACGCACGGCGAGATCCGCAACCTCCAGATCGTGCGCTCCTCCGGCGAGGCCGAGCTGGACCGCTGGGTGCACGATTCGCTCCTCAGCCGCAGTTTCGAGCCAGGCCTCGTCGACGGCGTGCCCGTGATGATGGAGCACGACCAGGACGTGCGCCTGCGCTTCCGCCCCTGAGGGCTCGCAGCGAAAGGATGCCCAACGCGGAGGCGCGGAGAGCTGTTCTCCGCGCCTCCGCGTCATTCCGTCATCCACCGCGCCGCTTCGAGCGCGATCTGCCGCGGAATCGTGTGGCCGCCGTCGAACTCACGGTACTCCACCGGGTAGCGCGCACCCTGCAGCCGCGGGACCAGGCGGCGGCTGCACACGCCGATGGGGAGCACCGAGTCCCCCGTGCCGTGCGAGACGAACACGTGCGGCCGTCCGTGCGGCGCCCCGGGCGCCATGAACCCCGGGGAGAAGGCCACGATGCGCCTGAAGAGGTCGCCGTTGGTGATCCCCAGAGAGAGCGCGTACGATGCGCCGTCCGAGAACCCGCTGGCGACGATCCGCTCCGGGTCAACCGCCACGCGCCCGAAGACGTGGGCGAGTGCGCCGTCGATCGCCCGCACGTCCGCACCGAAACCGCCCAGGATGACGTCCCAGGTGCGCCCCGCGGACTTGAGCGCGAGCAGCACGACCCCCAGGTCGTCCACGAAGCCGTGCAGCGGATCCAGGCCGTACTGCGCGTTGCCGCCGGCCCCGTGCAGCGCCAGCACGAGCGGCGCCGGCGTGTCGGCGCGGTAGCCGCACGGCACGTACAGGAGCGCCTCGGTCCCCGCGAGCTGCAGGCGCTGGAGCCCCGGCTGGACGGTGCCGGACGGCGTCCCCGGCCGCGCCGCGATCCGTCCCTCCTCCCCGCCGCTCCCGCCCCGTGGTCCCATCCCTCCCCCCGCGCAGAGTGCCGCCGCCGTCCGCATTCCGCCGACGGATGAGCAACTCGCACGCCCCGGTGTCCACAGGGCACCGTTCTCGCGGAGCGACCGCGCATGGAAGCCGTGATCTTGGTGGGAATCCAGGCGTCGGGGAAGTCCACCTTCTACCGCGAGCGCTTCTTCGACACGCACCTGCGCATCAGCCTGGACATGGTGCGCACGCGGCGGCGCGAACGGCTGCTGATGGAGGCGTGCATCGAGGC
This sequence comes from Longimicrobium sp., assembly GCA_030446945.1. Lineage (GTDB taxonomy): Bacteria > Gemmatimonadota > Gemmatimonadetes > Longimicrobiales > Longimicrobiaceae > Longimicrobium. The sequence continues at coordinate 3,543 of JAUJMI010000301.1, forward strand.
GGGGCAGCGCTTCGTGATCGACAACACCAACCCCACCGTGGCCGAGCGGGCGCGCTACCTGGCCCCCGCGCGCGCGGCCGGCTTCCGCGCCGTCGGCTACTTCTTCGAGCCGGACCCCAGGGGCTCCGTGGCCCGCAACGCCGGCCGCCACCGCCAGGTGCCGCCGAGCGGAATCTTTGGCACCCTCAAGCGCCTGGAGCGCCCCACCCTCGCCGAGGGATTCGACGAGCTCCACATCGTGCGCATGGGCGAAGGCGCCTTCACGGTCGAAGCGTGGGAGTGACGCAGGCCATCCAAAAAAGCGCGTCACGCAGAGGGCACGGAGGAAGCTGAAAGCCGCAGAGATACCCCTCGTTCTGTTCTTTCCGTACCCTGTGCATCTCTGTGTGAAACGGCCGTTGAAGCGCTGGCACGCCGCTCGCCGGTAGCGCAGCGGAAGGAACCCGACCCCCCGGAGAGGCGAGCGATGTCCGAACCCGTGCCAGGCGCCGTGCAGACGCTGGAGAAGCCCACCACCCCGTTCGAAGAGAGCGCGGCGCGCGCGGCCGAGCTGGCGAGCCTCCTCTCCAGCCGGCGCGGCGAGCGGCACGTGGTGGCCATCCAGGACTTCCCGGACCCGGACGCCATCTCCGCGGGCCTGGCGTACCTGGAGATCGCGCGGCGCTTCGGGGTGGAGGTGGACGTGATGTACGACGGCAAGATCAGCCACCCGGAGAACCTCGCGCTGGTCAACCTGCTGGAGCTGCACCTGGTGCGCTACGAGGAGGGGATGGAGCTGGACGGCTACAGCGCCGCCATCTTCGTGGACAACCAGGGCACCACCACGCACCTCACGGAGCGCCTCTCCGCCGCCGGCGTGCCGACGCTGGCCGTGATCGACCACCACGATCCCCAGGGGGTGCTGGACCCCATCTTCTCCGACGTGCGCCCCGTGGGCGCGGCGGCCACGCTGATCTCCGAGTACCTGGAGAGCGGCGAGCTGCTCACGCTGGACCCGGAGAACGAGTCGCACGTGCGCCTGGCCACCGCGCTGATGCACGGCCTGCACAGCGAAACGGACGGCTTCGTCCACGCCCGCCCGCCGGAGTACCGCGCCGCGGCGTACCTGAGCCGCTTCATGGACTCGGTGCTCCTGGAGCGGGTGCTCTGCGTGCAGAAGTCGCACGCCACGCTGCGCATCATCGAGGAGGCGCTGCGCAGGCGCGTGGTGCGCAGCGGCTTCTCGGTGGCGGGCGTGGGGTGCGTGCGCCTGGCCGACCGCGACGCCATCCCCCAGGCCGCCGACTTCCTCCTCACGGAGGAGAACGTCCACACCGTAATCGTCTACGGCCTGCTGGACGACGAGGACGAGGGGCGCGAGGTGATCTCCGGCAGCCTGCGCACCAACAAGGCTACGTTGCGCGTGGACCGCTTCCTCAAGGATTGCCTGGGCAACGACCCCCGCGGCCGCCCCTACGGCGGGGGCCGCGCCCGAGCCGGCGGCTTCGAG
>JAUJMI010000302.1 GCA_030446945.1 Longimicrobium sp.
CGTTCGGGCCCTGGTGCGGTCGCTCCTGGTGCGGTCGTGCCTCAGGCGGGAGTGGTTTTCGATCGCAACGCACTTACGCACTAACGCATTAACGCACTTCCGGCCCGCACTTACCGCACTTCCGGCTTCTGCGCCGGCAGCCTGACCACGATCTGATCCTCCCACCGCGCATCCACCCGGATGCGGCGCTGCGACGAGTCCGGCGGGACGCGGCGCTCCAGGTCGGCGAGCGCGGCGCGCAGGCGGACCAGGCGGGCGTCGTCCGCGCCGGCGGGGACCAGCACCTCGGCGGCGGGGGCGCTCAGCACCAGGCGGAGCGCGCCGGAGGGGTCGGGGCGTACCTCGCTCACCCGCGCCATGAGGGCCGGGTCCAGCTCGCCCAGTCGCCCCGCTTCCGCGAGCAGCGCGCGCACCGGACCCGCGGGGATGCGGCCGCGCGCGTCCGGCTTCACGGGGGCGCGCACGAGCGGGAGGTCCAGCGGCACTCGGGCCGGATCCACCGAGAGCACCTCCCCCTCGGCGGTCACGGGGCGCAGGGTGCCGACCTGCACCAGAGCGGCGGGGCGCTTCTCCGTCACGCGGATGCGCAGCGTGCTCGGCAGGCGGCGCGTGACCTCCGCCTCGGCGACGACGGGGTGGCGGCGCAGGGCGGCTTCCCACGCGGCGGGGTCCGTCCACACGCTGCCGCCCATCTTCACCCCCGAGGCGGCGAGCACCTCGTGCGGGGCCAGGAGGCGCGTGCCGGAGACCTCCACGCGGCGCGTCTCGAAGCCCGGCGCCACGCGCAGCAGCGGCGGGCCCCAGAAGGGCGACGATGCCGCGATGATGGCAACGGCGGCCAGGATGGCGCGGCGGGTGCGGCGCTTCATCAGCCGGTCGGGCGGCGGCGGGAGGCCAGCAGCTCGCGCGCGGCGGAGTCCAGGTTCCCCGCGCCCATGGTGATGCACAGGTCGCCCTCGCGGAGCTCCGCGGCCACGGCGCCGACGATGGCCGCACGTTCCGGCACGTAGCGCAGGTCGGCGCCCGCGGCGCGCGCCGGCTCGGCGATCAGCATCCCGGTGACTCCCTCGATGGGCTTCTCGCGGGCGGCGTACACGTCGGTGAGGAACACCACGTCCGCCATCGCGAGCGCCTGGCCGAACTCGTTGGCGAAGTCGCGCGTGCGGGAGTAGAGGTGCGGTTGGAAGGCGAGCACCAGCCGGCGCCCCGGGTGGGCCTCGCGCGCGGCCCGCAGCGTGGCGGACACCTCGGTGGGGTGGTGCGCGTAATCGTCCACGAAGAGCACCCCGCCCGCCTCGCCCACGTGCTCGAAGCGGCGGTCCACCCCGCTGTACGAGGCGACCCCCTCGGCGATGGCCTCCCACGACGCGCCCAGCCGCCGTCCCACCGCGATCGCCGCCAACGCGTTGCGCACGTTGTGGAGGCCGGGCGCGCGCAGCCGCGCGGTCCCCAGCAGCTCGCCGCGCTCGCGCACCCCGAACAGCGTCTCGGCGGGGGCCATGCGCACGTTCTCCGCGCGCAGCATGGAGCCGGCGTTGACGCCGTAGGTCATCACGCGCTCGGCGCCGCCGGGGAGGGCGGCGGCGAGGCGGGAGGCGCCGTGGTCGTCTGCGCACGCCGCCACCAGCCCGTCCGCGGGGACCGAGTCCACGAAGATGCGGAACGATTCCTCGACGGCTTCCAGCGAGCCGTAGATGTCGAGGTGGTCGGCTTCCAGGGTGGTCACGACGGCGATGGTGGGGCGGAGATGGTGGAACGAGCGGTCGTATTCATCGGCTTCCACCACGTAGAGGTGGTCGTCGCCGCGGCGGAGGTTGCCGCCCCAGGCCGGCACGTGCGCGCCCACGAAGCCCGTGGGGTTGAGCCCCGCGGCGGCCAGCGCGGCGGTGGTGAGCGTCGTGGTGGTCGTCTTCCCGTGCGTCCCCGCGATCCCCACCACGAGCCCGTGGTTGACGATGGCGCCCAGCGCCTCGGCCCGCTTGAGCACCGGGATCCCCCGCTCGCGCGCGGCGCGGATCTCCGGGTGGTCGGCGGGGATGGCCGCGGTCATCACCAGGGCGGACGCGCCCTCGATGTGGGCGGGGTCGTGGCCTTCCAGCACCTTGGCGCCGCGCTCGGCGAGCAGCCGGCTGGCGGGGTTGGGGTGCGCGTCGCACCCGGTCACCCGCACGCCGGAAAGCATGAGCATGTCGGCCAGCGGGCTCATCCCCGCCCCGCCGATGCCCATGAAGTGCACGGGCCCGCGCCCCGCCAGCTCCACCAGATCGAATCCGTTCAATATACCGCCCGCAATACGGTTGGGAAAGTTGCTCGCCAGGCCGCTAGTTTTTTGGCGGAGCCTTTTGCGTCTACCGGATCAGCTTGGTCAACTCGTGCACGATCAGCTCGGCCGCGTTGGGGCGGCCGCGCTCGCGCGCATGCCCCGCGATCTCCGCGCGCCGCTCGGGCGACGAGGCCAGCGCCATCACCTCCGTCCACAGCCGCTCGGCCGCCAGCTCCTTTTCTTCCACCATCACCGCGGCACCCGCTTCGGCCAGCGCCACGGCGTTGTGGTGCTGGTGGTTGGCCGCCGCGTGCGGGAAGGGGACGAGGATGCTGGGGATCCCCCACGCGCACAGCTCGGCCAGCGTCATCGCCCCGGCGCGCGCGATGGAGAAGTCGGCGGAGGCCAGCGCGCCCGGCATGTCCTGGATGTAGGGAAGGACGTGCACCCATCCCGGGTTCCCCACCTGCGCCAGCTTCTCGGTGGTCTTGGCGTACGTCGCGGGGCCGGTCGCCCACAGGATCTGGAAGCCTTCCGGCGGCGCGGGAAGGCGCCCGTCCGCCACCCCGCGCAGGGCGCCGAGAAGGGCTTCGTTCACCGAGCGCGCGCCCTGGCTGCCCCCCGTCACCAGGCACACCGTGCCGTCGGACAGGCCGAAGCGGGCGCGGGCATCGGCGCGGTCCAGCGCCAGGTCGGGCGGGTTGATGGGGTTGCCGTGCTCGAACACCTCGGTGCGCTTCCCCGGCTTCAGGTGCGCGCGGGCCTCCGGGAAGGCGAGGTGAAGCTGGCGCACGCGGCCGGACATCGTGCGCGTGACGAAGCCCGGATACGAGTTCTGCTCCTGGAGCGCCGTCGGCACCCCCCTCAGCACCCCCCACGCCACCGCGGGACCGCTCGCGTAGCCGCCCGTCCCCACCACCAGTTCGGGCTTGAAGGAGCGGAAGACGGAGCGCAGTCCCGCCGCCGAGCCGAGCATCGCGGGGATCAGCCGCCAGTTCTGCCACGGCTTCTGGCGACGGATGGGCTCCAGCGGGAGGAGGCGGTGCGGGACGCCCTTCTCCGGCAGCACGCGAGCTTCCACGCCCCGCAACGCGCCGATGAACATCACCTCCGCGCCGGGGTGCATCCGCTGGAAGGCGTCGGCCAGGGCGAGCGCCGGGTACAGGTGCCCGCCGGTGCCGCCGCCGGCGAAGAGGATGCGGGGCGCCGTCATGCGGCCTGCCCCCGCGCGCGCGCCACGCTCAGCAGCACCCCGACCGCCGCGAAGTAGGTGAGCAGCGCGCTCCCCCCGTACGACATGAAGGGGAGGGTGAAGCCCGTAGTCGGCAGCAGTGCCATTGCGACGCCCATGTGGAGGAAGGCCGTGATGACGATCAGGTTGGTCATCCCGAGCGCCACCAGGTAGCCGAAGCGGTCCGGCGCGCGCGCCGCGATGCGGTAGCCCAGCACCAGGAACCCCGCGAAGACCGAGACCACGAACAGCACCCCCACCAGCCCCCACTCCTCGGCGATCATGGAGAAGAGGAAGTCGTTGTGGGCCTCGGGCAGGAAGCCGAACTTCTGCCGCGAGTTGCCGAAGCCGACCCCGCCCACCCCGCCGGAGCCGATGGCGATGAGCGACTGGTTGATCTGGTACGCGACGCCCTGCGTGTCGTTGCCGGGGTCCAGGAAGGCGGCGATGCGCTTCATCCGATAGCCCGCGTCCTGGACCTTGGCCCACACCACCGGCACCGCGATCAGCCCCAGCACGATGAAGTGCCCGATCCGCGCCCCGCCCGCAAAGAGCACCAGCGCGGAGAGGAGGACGACGAGGAGCGCGGCGCTCAGGTTGGGCTCCATGAAGATGAGGAGCGCGATGGGCACCCACACCATCAGGAACGGCACCAGGCCCCGGCTCATGGAGTGGAGCTTGTCCTCCTTTTTCACCGCCAGCATCGCCGTCCAGATAATCAGCACCAGCTTGGCCAGCTCCGACGGCTGGAACGACATCCCCAGGTCCAGCCACCGCCGCGCGCCGTTGATGCGCGGCGCGATCGCCTCCGTCCCCGGCAGGATCACCACGATCAGCATCAGCGCCACCCCGATCAGCATCGGCCAGGCCCAAAGCCGGAAGCGGCGGTAGTCGAGGCGCGAGATGACCGCTGCGAGCAGGACGCCCGCGGCGGCGGCCCGGAGCTGCTTCAGCGCGTAGAAGTGCCCCGGCAGCTCCTCGCTGCGCGCGATGAACGACGAGGCGCTGTACATCTCCACCAGCCCGAAGCACAACGCCACGGCGGTGAGGGCGACGAGCGCGCGCGACTCCAGCGTGGACTCGGCGCGGGCGGGGCTGGCGGCGGCCGGGCGGGGCGCGGCGGGGCGCCGGTCGCGCGGGGGGACCGGCGGCTGGGCGGGGCGGGGCTGGGCGCGGGGGGTGCGCGGAATGGTGATCACGTGCGATCCTCGGCGGCGAGCTCGGCGAAGCGCCGGCCCCGCTCTTCGTAGTTGGGGAACATGTCGAAGCTGCTGCACGCGGGCGAAAGGAGGATGGCGTCGCCCTCGCGCGCCAGCTCGCGGGCGCGGCGCACCACCTCTTCGAACGGCCCGTCCACGCGCTCGACCCGGACGTGGGCTGCAAGGTCGCTCTGCACGATCGGCGCGGCCTCGCCGTACGCCACCACCGCGCGGACGTTGGGGCCCAGCTCGGGGAGGAGCTCCGTGTAGGGCTCCCCCTTGTGCCGCCCGCCCAGCAGCAGGACGACGGGCCGCGTCATCCCCCGCACCGCCACGCG
>JAUJMI010000303.1 GCA_030446945.1 Longimicrobium sp.
TCCCCAGCTCCGACTTGAGCTTGTTGATGAGCTCCAGGATCTGCGCCTGGATCGTCACGTCGAGCGCGGTCGTCGGCTCGTCGGCGATCAGCAGCTTGGGGTTGCACGAGAGCGCCATAGCGATCATCACGCGCTGGCGCATCCCGCCCGAGAGCTGGTGCGGGTACTCGTCCACCCGCTGGTGCGGGATCGGGATGCCCACCAGCTGGAGCATCTCGATGGCCCGGGCGCGCCCCTGCTTCTTGTTGAGCCCCTGGTGCAGCCGCAGCGACTCCACGATCTGGTCGCCCACGGTGAACACGGGGTTCAGCGAGGTCATCGGCTCCTGGAAGATCATCGCGATGTCGTTGCCGCGGATCTGCCTCATCCGCTGCTCGGTCGCGCGCGCCAGGTCCTCCATCTCCCCGTTCTGGCCGCGGAAGAGGATGCGCGACTCCGGCTGGATCTTCCCCGGCGGCTCCGGGATCAGCCGCATCACGGAGAGCGAGGTAACGGACTTGCCGCTCCCCGACTCGCCCACGATCCCCAGCGTCTCGCCGGGATTGACGTGGAACGACACGCCGTCCACCGCGCGCGCCACCCCCGCGTCGGTCTTGAAATAGGTCCGCAGGTTCTCCACCTGCAGGATCGGCCCCGCCCCGCCCCCGTTCGTCAAATCAGCCCCCATTCCTTTTCGAGGACCCACCATTCGTCTGGGAGCGGTTCGCTCCGCAGCCATGCCGGATCGATCCACATCCCTTCCATGACTTCGCTACGCACCCGTCCGTCGGCATCGGGGAGGACGATGTCGTAGCCGCCCGCCGAAAGCCGGTAGACCTCCAGCTTGTTGCGCAGCGGGTCGACAATCCAGTACTCGCCCACTCCTCCCGTCTCGTACTCGTAGAACTTCTCGCCCCGGTCTCGTCCTCGGCTGTCCGTGCTGATGACCTCGACCACCAGGTCCGCCGGCCCGTCCAGGTACGTCTTTTTGAGGCGCCCCAAGTTCTCGCTGCGCACGAACAGCACGTCCGGCTCGCGTGCCCCCGCCTCCGGGCCGGCCCGCATGTAGAACGGCGCGTGTATCACCCGCCCCAGCCCCCGCCGCTTCGCGAAGAGGTTGAGCAGGGTCGTGAGGAAGACGGTGATCTCCGCGTGCCGATCCGTTGCGGGACTCATCTCCACGATCTCGCCGTTGACCCACTCCACGCGGGCGTCCTCGTCCACCGTGGCGATGAACTCCTCAAAGGAGATGGTTTCGAGGCGCGTCGCCATGTCACGTCCTCAGCCGCGGGTCCAGCGCGTCGCGCAGGCCGTCGCCCAGGAGGTTGAAGGCGATCACGGTCAGCACGATGGCGATGCCGGGGAAGGTCGCGATCCACCACGCCTCGATCAGCGCGTCGCGGCCGTCGGCCACCATGTTCCCCCAGCTGGGAGTGGGCGGCTGCACGCCCAGGCCCAGGAAGGAGAGCGACGCCTCCGTCAGGATCGTCTGGCCGATGCCGAGCGTGGCCGACACGATGACGGGGGCCATGGTGTTGGGGATGACGTGGCGCGAGATGATGCGCCAGTCGCCCATCCCCAGCGCGCGCGCGGCCTGCACGAACTCGCGCTCGCGCAGGCTGAGCACCTCGCCGCGCACCAGCCGCGCGGTCCCCATCCACCCGGTAAGCCCCAGCACCACCACCACCAGCCAGATGGAGGGGGAGAAGAGCGCGATCACCACGATCAGGAGCACCAGGCGCGGGAACGACAGCATCATGTCTGTCATGCGCATCAGGATGGTGTCCACGAAGCCGCCGAAGTAGCCGGCCAGCGCCCCCACCAGCGTCCCCAGCGTCACCGAGATCCCCACCGCGATGAAGCCGATGGTGAGCGAGATGCGGGACCCGTACAGGACGCGCGAGAAGATGTCGCGCCCGAACTTGTCGGTCCCCATCAGGTGCTCCCACGACGGGGCCAGGTTGCGCGTGAGCACGATGTCGCCCTGCGCGGCCGGGTCGTACGGCGCCACCAGCGGGGTCACCAGGGTGACGACGTACAGGATGATCATCACCGCGAGCCCCGCCATCGCCAGGCGGTTCTTTTTGAAGTGCCGCGAGGCGATGGACCACTGGCTGTCGCCGCGGGGCTTCGCCACCCCCGACTGCCGGCGCCGGACGCCGCGCACCGTGTAGTACGCCAGCGCCAGCGCCATCGCCGCCAGCGTGGCCGCCGCCAGGTACAGGTCCGCCGTGATGCGCCCGCCGCGCCCCATTCCCCACAGCCGCTCGCGCGACAGGAAGAAGAGCGAGAGGACGAAGCCCCAGGCCAGCACGGACAGCACGATGCCGGTCCACGCGGCGCCGCCGGGGCGCACGCCGGCGCCGCTCATGCCCGCGGCCGTTCCCGGAAGCGGCTCCGGGGGGGAAGACTCTACGTTGGGAGAAGCTCGCATCGCCGCCTTATTCCGTACGGATGCGGGGGTCGACCACCGCGTATAGGACGTCCGAGAGCAGGTTGCCCGCCACCACGATGGCGGCGATCACGAACGACGTGGCCATCACCATCGGGTAGTCGCGCTGGAGGATGGCGTCCACGATCGCCCGCCCCATCCCCGGCCACCCGAAGATCGTCTCCACCAGAACCGCGCCACTGAGCAGGAAGGGCAGATACAGCCCCAGCAGCGTGATGATGGGGATCAACGCGTTCCGCAGCGCGTGCTTGAACACCACCGTGCGCTCGCTCAGCCCCTTTGCCCGCGCGGTGCGGATGAAATCCTGGTGGATCACCTCCAGCATGGAGCCGCGCATGTACCGCGCGACCCCCGCCGCCGACCCGATCCCCAGCGCCGTGGCGGGGAGGATCAGGTGCATGATGCGGTCGCTCACCTTGCCGCCGAAGCTCAGGTAGTCGTACTCCACCCCCGTCATCCCCGAGGCGGGGAACTGGATGGGCCACCCGGCCGTGTTCGCCTTGAGCGAGAAGATCAGGATCAGCATCAGGGCGAACCAGAACGACGGCATCGAATAGAAGAAGAGCGCCAGGAAGGTGAGCACGTTGTCGGCGATGGAGTACTGCCGCACGGCCTGCACGATCCCGATCAGCATCCCCACCGCGAAGATCACCACCAGCGAGATCATGGTGAGCTGCACCGTGTTCCACAGCACCTCCGGCAGGATCTCGCCGATGGGCCGCATCTGCCCGAACGAGTAGCCGAAGTCGCCGCGGAGGAACGACCAGAGCCACTTGAAGTACTGGATGTGGAGCGGCTGGTCGAGCCCCAGGTTGCGCCGCATCTGCTCGATGACCTCGGGCGCCACGTTGGGCGAGAAGAAGCGCGCCGTGGGGTCCCCGGGTGCCAGGTGCACCACGAAGAAGATCAGCGTCAGGATCCCCAGCAGCAGGGGGATGGCGCCCAGGATGCGGCGCAGCAGGTATCCGATCATTCAGTGCCCGGGGTGGATAGTGCCAAGTGCCTGGTGCCTAGTTGGGAGCGCTGTCCTTCGCCGGCGCGGCGCTGATGCTGGGGGCGCCCCGGCCCTGGCGCGCCCGCGGAATCCACCACTCCCAGGCGTTCTGGTACGCGCCAAAGGTGTCGATGTGGATGCCGCGCAGGCGGTCGCTCACGCCGTCCACCTGGTCGTAGAAGTAGAGCCACGTGTACGGCTGTTCCTGCACGATTCGCTCCGCGGCGGCGCGCCACAGCGGGTTGGCCTTCTCGGGCGTGGGCTGCTCCTTCGCCTGCCGCATCAGTCGCTGCCCCACGCTGTCCTCGTACGACACGATGTTGAGCTGCGCATCCTTTGCGAAGAGCGGCGAGATGTCCGGGTTCAGGTTCACCCCCCACCCGCCCAGCACCGCCTCGTACTCCTTCTCGACCTGCCGGTCCATGAAGGTGTTGAACTCCAGCTGCTGGAGCCGTGCGTCCACACCGATCGCCTTCCACTGCTGCTGCAGGATGAGACTCACGTCCGCCCGGCGCTGGTTTCCCGCGTTGGTCACCAGGGTGAAGCGGAGGGGCTTTCCATCCTTGTCCAGCACCCCGTCGCCGTCCGTGTCCCGCCAGCCGCGCGAGGCCAGGATCCGCCGCGCCCCCGCCGAGTCGAAGGGCAGCGGGCGCATCCGCTGCGGGTCGTACACGTCGCGGAAGATGGGCGGGTACGGCCCGCCCGCCGGCTCGGTGAACTCCGCGAGCTGAAGCGAGCGGATGATGCGCGGCACGTCGATGGCCATCCCCAGCGCGCGCCTCACCTGCGGGTCGCGAAAGGCCTCCACCTTTTCCGGGTTGTAGGCCACGAACTCCCAGAACCGCCTCGCCTCGCGCTCGAAACGCAGGTTCGGTGCCCTTTGCCGCAGCCCCGGGATGCGGTCGGTCGCCATACCGCGCACCATGTCCACGTTCCCCGTCTGCAGCTCCACCAGCCGCGTCGTCATCTCCGGCACGACGCGGACGACGATGGACTGCAGGAGGGGCGCGGGCCGGAAGTGCGGGTTGGGGACGAAGGTGATGCGCTCCCCCGGCTTCCACGCGCCGATCTGGAACGGACCGCTCACCACCAGCTTCGTAGGATCGTTGAGCGCGGGATGGGTGCGGATCCCGCCCGGACCCGCCGCCTCGAACTGGTGCCGCGGCGCGATCGTCAGACCCGAGGCGAAGTGCATCTCCGGCGAGCGGCGGGCGAAGTAGAAGACGACCGTCGAGTCGTTCTCCGCCCGGACCGAGTCCACGGCCGCCGCGTCTTCCTGGCGCGGCGACGCGACCTTTGGGTCCTTTACCATCCGGTACGTCCACACCACGTCGTGCGCGGTGATCGGCTTTCCGTCCGACCAGCGCAGCGCAGAGCGCATCCGGTAGCGGAGCGAGGTGGAATCGGGCGTGGCGTACTCCCAGTGCCACGCCATCGCCATCGGCGACTCCTCAGAGAGCAGGTACTCGAGCCGCCCGTTGCGCCAGGCGAAGCGGGTGAGCCCCATGTACATCACGTCCACGATGTCCGAGTCGAGCGACGACTGCCATACCAGCGGCATGGGCCGCTCCAGGTCGTTGGGCTCGGCCAGCACCGCCGTCCC
>JAUJMI010000304.1 GCA_030446945.1 Longimicrobium sp.
GGGTCGGGCCCGCCGCGTCTTTGTCGGTGCGCCACGTGCCATGTCCAGACCCGGCTCAGTCACGATTGAGTCCGAGGCCTTCTCGGGCGCGGGGCGGGCGCACGCCGCCGCCAGCACCAGTGTCCGCCGCATCCGGCCTCTGCCAGGTTAGCGGCCGACGCCCATCAACGCCGCCATCCCGCCCAGCAGCATCATCGGGATGATCATCACCAGCCAGCCTACGATCGCGGTGAGCACTGCCTTGCCCGTGCTCACGTCCAGCGCCTGGCGGATGGCGATGATCCCCGCCACCAGCACCCAGATCGCCACGGCGAGCTTCACCAGGCCGCCCACGAGGGGGATGATCCCCAGCACGTAGAACACGCCCGGCGCCTGCGCGAAGCCGAGGGTGCGCAGGAGCTCGCCCCAGTCCGCGGTGCCGCCGAAGAGCATGGTGCCGATCAGGTACGTGACGCCGGACCAGACGAGCCAACCGATGAACGCGCCGATCAGCGCGCCGAAGATCCCGGTCGTCCCCTCGCCGATGCTGCCGATAGCGGAACACACCGCCGCGATCGCCACCACGGCGGCGGCCTGCCCGGTGGCGCCGCGATCCGCCTCCACCTCTTCGTAAGTGGGGATGTCCAGCCGGGCAGCGCCGATGGCGCGGTCGACGAGGGAACGGCGCGCGAAGGGCGCTTCGCTGTTGTAGGATTCAGTCATGGTTCCTCGGGCGTGGCGCGGCGGGTGCCGCGGTGGGTAAGGGCCTGCGGCTTCACGAGTTGGGGCGTCGGCGCTCTCTGCGTCGCGCTGACAGCTGAGTACGAGGCGTGCCCGTGCGAGTTTCGCGCGGGCGGATCGGAGGCTGCCTCGGCCGGGAGAGTGGACGCGAACGGCGGGCGAAAAGACGCTGCATCTGTGGGCGGATGCTAATGCGCATGCCGCTTCGCCGCAACGCTGGCGTACGGAAGGAGTGCGGCGCGGGAGATGGGATTCTCCGCGCCGCCGCCTGCCGCTACACGCCGAACATGCGCCCGATAGCGTAGATCGCGAGCCCCGCGAGCCCGCCCACCAGGGTGCCGTTGATGCGGATGAACTGGAGGTCCTTGCCGATCTGGAGCTCGATCTTGCGCGTGGTGTCGTCCGGGTCCCACGCGGCGACCGTGGTGGAGATGAGCCCCGCGATCTCGTGGCGGTACTGCTCCACCACGTAGATCACCGCGTTCTCGATCCACAGCTCCACCTTGTCCAGCAGCTCCTCGTCCTCCACCAGCGACTGCCCCACGCGCGTCACCGCGTGGCCGATGCGGCGGCGGAACTCGCTCTCAGGGTCGGCGGCGTTCTTGAGGAGCGATGCCTTGAGGTCGCCCCACAGCGAGGCGGAGTAATCGCGCACGGCGGGATGGCTGAGCACCTCTTCCTTGAACGCCTCGCCACGCTCGATGGTGTGCGGCGACTCCTGGAGGCGCACGATGAACTCGGCGACCGCTTCGTTGAAGCGCGCCCGCAGTGGGTGGCCGGGGTCGGAAGCCACCTCGTGCAGCGTCTTCTCCACACTCCCCACCAGCTTCTCGAAGATCTTGTCGTCCACCTGCGTGGGCACCCACCACGGCGTCTCGCGGCCGATGCGCTCGCGAATCATCCCGTGGTTCTCGTCCACCAGGCGGCCCAGCAGGCGGATGGCGGAATCGAGCAGCTCCTGGTGTCGGTTGTCCTGCGTGACAAGCGACAGGACGCGCGCCACCACGGGGGTGACCTGGGTCCTGCGCAGGCGCCCCATCACGTTGTCCTGGATGATCTCCTGCACGTCTTCGTCGCGCAGCACCTGCACCACCCCGGACACGGCGGCCGCGGCGTGTCTCCCCACCGACTCGCCGTGCTCGGGGCGGGCGAGCCACTCGGCCCCCTTGCGCGCCGCCTGCGCCGAGCGCAGACGGGTGCGGATGACGGCGGGGGAGAGGAAGTTGTTCTGGACGAAGTTGCCCAGGCTCCTCCCGATCCGGTCCTTGCGGTTGGGGATGATGGCCGTGTGGGGGATCTTGACGCCCATCGGGTAGCGGAAGAGGGCGGTAACGGCGAACCAGTCCGCCAGCCCGCCGATCATGGCCGCTTCCGCGGTGGCGCGCAGGTACCCGAAGCCGGGCCAGCGCGTCTCCAGCGCGCGGGACACGATGTACACCGCGCAAGCCAGCACCAGCAGCCCCGTCGCGCGGCGCTTCATGCTGGCGAGCTGCACCTGCTTCTGCTCCTCGTCCTGGATCGGCTGAAGCGCGATCTCTGCCGTCTGCATCGAATCTCCGGATCTGAAAACTGGTCTCTCAGCTGTTACCTATCACAACCACCGGTATCGGCTCGTCGTGGTGAGTGAGCTCGCGGCAGCAACAGCACACAAAGTCCGCCTGCACGGACTCGGGGGCAGGATCCGCGCGATCCCCACGCACTCGTCCTCTAAAGAGGCTGATCCCCCGGCTCGCTCCACCCGCGAAGCACGCGCAGTTCCCCGGCGAGCGGCGCGTCACGGCTGGCGAGGAAGACGATCGTCTGGTCCGCCTGGGTCGCGAAGAGGTACTTGTTGAACCCCGCCGCCGCGCGATCCACCCCGCGCTCCGCGCACCGCGCCAGCGCCACGTCCACCTCGCGCAACGCGTCGCCCTTTTTGATGAAGATGTGGGATGCGGTCTGGGGCATGGCGGCCACTTAGGGGATTAGGGATTAGGGATTAGGGATTAGCAACCGCAGTTAAGCGTATGGATCCCGAGCGCCGTCCTCTAGCTTTGCCCCCGATCCCCCATTCCCCATTCCCCATTCCCCATTCCCCCCTCCCCTCATCCCTGCAGTTCAAAAATGTCCGCCAGCACCCCGCCCGGCACCCGCCTCCGCTCGGACGCGGAATCGTACAGCACCATCACGGACGCGCGCGCGCCGCCGGGAAAGAGCGCCACCGCCTCCGCGTGGTCGTCCTGGCGGGCGCGCTCGTGCGGGAGGTGGAGCGCGGGATGAAGCTCGTGGCCGCGCACCAGCGAGGGGCGCTCCGGGGTCGCGCCGCCGGGCCAGCGCCAGAGCGTGGTGGGGGCCGAGAGGGTCATGGTGGCGCCCGCCAGCACCAGCAGGTCGTCGCCGTCGCGGCGCAGGTCGCGGATCCCCATCCCTTCCAGGTCCAGGAAGTGTTTCCGGTAACGCTCCCCGTCGTCACCGATCTTGCGGAGGCGCAGGCGGTCGGGCCGGTCGGAGTCCGGAGCGGGCTCCAGCTCCAGGATGATCGCCCAGCCGCGCAGCACCGGGCCGCGCAGCCCCACGAAGATCCGGTCGCCCAGCACCGCCAGCCCCTCGATGTCCAGGCCGTTGTCCTTGCCCGGGATACGCAGGAAGTGGCGCAGGTGCTCGTCCTTGCGCAGCGCGCGGAGGATGCCGCCCTTGGGGCCCTTCCCACCGAGCCGCGCGGCGGTCAGCTCCGTCTCCGGCTCTGTCGAGCCCGGGCCCGAGCGGACGGGGACCAGCCCGCCGCCGTCCGGGTCCTGCGCCAGCGGGATGCGGGCCAGGAAGTGCCGGCTGGCGTCCGTCTCCACCTTGGCCAGCCGCTCGATGCACTCGGCGTCGTCCTCCCCCTCCTTGGCCTTGCTCCGCTTGCGGCTGTGCGAGCCGACCACCCACAGGTACGGCGTGGCGTAGGCCAGCCCCTCCACGTCCACCTCCCCCTCGGCGGGGAGGTCCACGAAGTCGGCCAGTGCGTACGTCCGGTGCGCTCCGAAGCTGCCATCCGCGCGCAGGGTGAGGCGCTCCAGAGTGGGCGTCTCGTCGCAGGCGAGCCAGAGGTGCTCGCCGGTGCGCTCCACGGCGGAGAGGCCCTCACGCAGCCGCTCCGGATCGCTGAGCCCTCCGGGGTCGCGGTCGAAGTAGAGCGGGACGGTGAAGACGGGAGTGGGCATCCGCGGGTTCCGGGGCTGGTGAAGGTCGAGGGCTCCGCAGGCGAGCGACGCACACGCGGTGCCGCACGCTTGCCGGGCGCCGCCGCGCGCCTACATTGGCCACGCCTCCACGCGCGCACACCCACCCCCCCGCCGCACATGCCGAGCCCGCACGAGATCCTGGCGCGCACCGAAATTTTCGTCCGCGGGCGCATGCACGGCGACGGCTCCGGCCACGACTGGTGGCACGTGGACCGGGTGCGCCGCACCGCACTGCGCCTGGCGCGCGAGGAGGGCGCCGATCCGTACGTCGTGGAGCTCGCCGCGCTGCTGCACGACGTGTGGGACCACAAGCTACACGCCGGCGACGACAGCGTGGCCCCGCGCGAGATCCGCCGCTGGCTGCAAGAGGCCGGCGCGGAGGAGCCGGTCGTCGAACAGGTCTGCGAGATCGTGGCCGGTGTGTCGTTCAAGGGTGCCGGCGTCGCCACTCCCATGCGCACGCCGGAGGGTGCCGTGGTGCAGGACGCCGACCGGCTGGACGCCATCGGGGCCGTGGGGATCGCGCGGGCCTTCGCCTTCGGCGGCAGCCGCGGGCGGCCGCTGCACGACCCGGACACGGCGCCCGACCTGCACGCGACCTTCGACGCCTACCGCGCCGGCGCGGGGGGCACCACGCACCACTTCCACGAGAAGCTCCTCCTCCTGCGGGATCGCATGAACACGGCCGCCGCGCGCCGCCTGGCGGAGGGCCGGCACCGCTTCATGGAGGAGTTCCTGCGGCGCTTCCACGACGAATGGAACGGGGAGGACGCGTGGAGCTGACCTCGCTGGGCGGCGGCGTGCACGTCCTGCGCGGCACCGTGAACAGCGGGCTGGTGGAGACGGAGCGCGGGCTCGTCGCAATCGACACGGGGCTCGACCGCGGGGCCGCCAACCGGATCGCGCGGGCCGCGGAGGAGCTGGGGCGCCCCCTCGTCGCCATCCTCAACACCCACGCCCACGCAGACCACCACGGCGGCAACGCGCAGCTCGTCCGCCGCTTCGCCATCCCGGTGTACGCCCCCGCCATAGAGGAGGCGACCATCCGCCACCCGCGCCTGGAGCCCGTCTACCTCTTCGGCGGCG
>JAUJMI010000305.1 GCA_030446945.1 Longimicrobium sp.
GCCTCCTCCACCCGGTACAGGTAGCGCCCCTCCTTGCTGGCGAAGAGGAACGACTTCTCGCGCTCCATCGCGTCGGTTCCCTGGTCCGCCATGTGGAACGAATAGCTGGACAGGTCCGCGTCCGCCGAATCGCGCGTCCGCGACGACTGCTCCTGAAACCGACCAAGAGACCTCAGCGTCTTCTGCCGCTCGCGCATCAGAAGCCGCTCGATCTGCTCGAGCTGTGTCCGATCCATGCCGATCTCACTGCTGATGGTTGGGAACTGGTCTGGACGCGCGTGGCGGGAGGGGAGCGGAGTCACGTTCCTGGCCGCACCGCCTGGAGGTCCGAAACTCTGAAAAATAACCAAACCGGCGGTTTCAGTACACCCCCGGCCCGTTCAGCTCCCGAAACGCTCGATCACCCGCACCACGTCGTTGCCGTTGGCCCACAGCATCAGCGCCACCACGATCAGCAGGCCGAGCTGCGAGAGGCGGATGCGCGTCTCCACCGAGAGCGGCCGGCCGCGCAACGCTTCGATGGCGAGGAACATCAGGTGGCCGCCGTCCAGCACCGGGATGGGGAGGAGGTTGAGGACGGCCAGGTTGATCGAGAAGAAGGCGAGGAAAGCCAGGAAGACGTCCAGCCCCATGCGCGCGGTCTGCCCGGACGCCTGCCCGATGGTCAGCAGCCCGCCCATGTTGCGCGCGGAGGTGCGGCCAGTGATGAGGTCGCGCAACGCGTCCAGGATCGAGACGGTGCCGTCCCAGGTGTCCTTGAAGCCCGTCTTCACCGCCTCCACCGGCCCCACGGAGCGGCGCTCGGTGGGGACCTCCGGCGGATACGCGCCGATCCTGCCGATGGTGATGGGCTTCCCCTCGGGGCCGTCCTCGCGCTCGGTGGCGGGGGTGATGGTCATCCGCACGCGCTGTCCGCCGCGCTCCACCTCGATCGGGAGCGGGAGCCCGGGGCTGGCGCGGACGACGCGCACGAAGTCGTTCCACCCCTGCACCGGCTTCCCGTTGACCGCCACGATGCGGTCGCCTGCCTTCATCCCCGCGCGCGCGGCGGGCTGGCCGGGCTCGACCCTGGGGATCACCGCGGGGATCAGCGGCTCGATGGCGCGCGCCACCTCCATCCGCGCCGTGCGCCCCTCCGGCACCATCAGCGTCACGGTGCGGCCGCCTTCCAGCGCCACCGGGAGCGGCCCCGGCACCGCATCCACGATCCCCCTGCGGATGCCGCCCCACGAGCTGACCGGCGTCCCGCCCACGGAGAGAACGCGCGAGCCGAAGGGGATCTTGGCCGCCTCGGCCGCGGGGCCCACCGCCGTCGCCGGCTCGGGAGTGGCCACCTGCGTGATGCGGATGATGCGCTCGCCGTATGCCGCGGCCAGCGCGCCGTAGACGAGTACCGCGAAGAGGAAGTTGACGATCACCCCGGCCGAGATCACCATGGCGCGCGCCCAGAGCGGCTTGGAGTCGAAGGTGCGCTCGGGGTCAACCGGCACCCCCTCAGCGCCCCCCTCCAGCACCGACTGCGCCTCGTCGTCCTCCATCCCGGCCATCTTGACGTAGCCGCCCAGCGGGATGGCGGAGATCACGTACTCCGTCTCGCCGCGCGTGAAGCCGACCACGCGCGGGCCGAAGCCGATGGAGAAGCGGGGGACCTGGATCCCCACCCACTTGGCGGCGAAGAAGTGCCCCGCCTCGTGGATGGTGACCAGCACCCCGATCACGACCAGGAAAGCACCGATACTCAGCAGCAAGGCACGTACTCTCGCACAAAGGTTTCCGTCATCCGGCGGGCCCAGGCGTCCGCCTCGAGCACCGCCGCCAGCGAGCTCGCGGAGCCGCCGCGCCACTGGGCCAGCGTCTCACCCACCGCCTCCGCGATCCCGGGGAAGCCGATGCCGCCGCCCAGGAAGTGCGCCACCGCCACCTCGTTGGCCGCGTTGAACACGGCCGGCGCGGTGCCGCCCTCCCTCCCCGCCGCCACGCCGAGCGCAAAGGCGGGGAAGCGATCCTCGTCCACCGCCTCGAAGGTCAGCGTCCCGGCGGCCACGGGGTCGAAGCGCCGGCATTCGTACACCAGCCGCTCCGGAAAGCTCAAGGCGTACAGCACCGGGAGCTCCATGGTGGGGAACCCCATCTGCGCCAGCATCGACCCGTCCACCATCTCCACCATGGAGTGGATGATGGACTGCGGATGCACCACCGCCTCGATCCGCTCGTACGGAACGCCGAAGAGGAAGTGCGCCTCGATCACCTCCAGAGCCTTGTTGGCGAGCGTGGCGGAGTCGATGGTGACCTTGGAGCCCATGTCCCACGTGGGATGCCGCAGCGCGTCGGCGGGGGTGGCGGCGGCGAGCATCTCGGGCGTCCAGCAGCGAAAGGGGCCGCCGGACGCGGTCAGCACCAGCCGCCGCACCGCCTCGGGCGGGCTCCCGGCGAGGCACTGGAGGATGGCGCTGTGCTCGCTGTCCACGGGCAGCAGCTCTCCCCCGCCCTCGCGCGCGGCCTCCAGCACCAGCGGCCCGGCGCACACCAGCGACTCCTTGTTGGCGAGCGCGACCCGCTTCCCGGCCCGCAGCGCCGCCAGCGTCGGCTCCAGCCCCGCCGCGCCGACCAGCGCGTTGAGCACCACATCGGCGTCGGGGTGGGTGGCGGCATCCAGCAGCGCCTCGCGCCCCGTGCGCCAGCGGGTCGCGCCGCACGCACCCGCCGGCACCTCGCCCTCCGCCACTACGGCCAAATCGGGACGATAGCGCTCCGCCAGCGCCCCCAGCGCCTCGCCGCGCTTCCCCGCGGTGAGCGCCACCGCACGGAACCGGTCCGGGTGCTGGTCCAGCACGGCAAGCGCGCTCCGCCCGATCGAGCCGGTGGCGCCGAGGATGGAAACGCCCTTCAAACGGAAGTCCTGGAAACGAAAGTGCTAGGTGCCCGGTGCCTAGTGCTAAGCGCTAAGTGCTGATACGACGGACGTGCAGGTGCGTTTCGCGCCCGATCGGCCGATCCCCCCGGCGGATCGAGTCCGCGCAGGCGGACTTCGCGTGGTTCCAGCGGCGAATTCCACTCGCTCCCGGACGGCGCTCCTGTCCGCGATGACACCCCGCGATCCGCACGGACCTCGCCCGCGGGTCCGCGCAGGCGGATTTTGTGCTGTCGTTGCCGCGAGTTCCCCTCCCGCCCCTCACGGCCCCACGACATACCGGAAGAACGCGTACCCCAGCGGGAGCGTGAAGAAGAGCGAGTCGAAGCGGTCCAGCGCGCCGCCGTGGCCGGGGAGGAGCGTGCCCGAGTCCTTGACCCCCACGTCGCGCTTGAACAGCGACTCCGCCAGGTCTCCCGTCTGCGACGACGCGGAGATCAGCACGCCGAATACCGCGGCCTCCACGATCCCCATCTGATACGAGGGGAAGCGCGCGAGCAGGAAGGAGTACCCCACCGCGGAGAGAAGGGTGCCGAACAGGGCGCAGGTGGCGCCCTCGACCGTCTTGCCGGGGCTCACCTTGGGGATCAGCTTGCGCTTCCCCCAGGTCCGGCCGCCGAAGTAGGCGAAGCTGTCGTTGATCCAGGTGAGCACCACGGGCGCCAGCAGGATGACCGTGCCGTGCAGCGGCTCGACCCCCGGCAGGTGGCGCAGGGAGAGCGCGAAGAGGAGGAGGCTCGTGTACACCGCCCCGAACACCGTCACCGCCACCGAAAGGAGCGGGTCGCCGGCGACACCGCGCGCCCAGATGGCTGCCGTGCACGCCCCCATCGCGGTGGCCGCCACGATGCCGAACAGGAGCGGGTTGTCGAGCCCGCGCGCGGGCCACAGCGCCGCCGCCGCCACCAGCGCGACGGCCCCCGCCGCGCCCAGTGCGGGGAGCGCGCGGGGGCCCTTGAGCGCGGCCATGCGGAACAGCTCCAGCGCGGAAAGCGCGGAAGCCACGGCCAGGATCGCGGCCAGCACCCACCCGCCCAGGTACACCGCCCCCACCGCTACGGGAATCAACACCGCGGCGACGAGGGAGCGGGTCAGCGTCTCCGAGCGGGCCACGTTGTCAGCTCGCCAGCACGCGCCCGAAGCGGCGCTCCCGGCGCTGGAAGTCGCGGATGGCGCCGAAGAGGTGCTCGCGCGTGAAGTCGGGCCAGAGCACGGGCGTCACGTGGATCTCGGAGTAGGCGAGCTGCCAGAGCATGAAGTTGGAGATCCTCATCTCCCCGGAGGTGCGGATCAGGAGGTCGGGATCGGGATCGCTGGCGGTGTACAGCTGCTGGCCGAAGAGCTCCTCGTCGATCTCGCCGGGGACCAGGGTGCCGTCCAGGACGCGCTCGGCCAGGCGGCGGGCGGCGTTCACGATCTCGGTGCGCGAGCCGTACGAGATCGCCAGGTTCAGCCGCAGCCGCTGCCCGCCGGCCGTGTGGTCCACCAGCGACTCCATGGCCCGGCGCGTGCGCGGCGCGAGGCGGCCCACCTCGCCGATCATGTGCACCTCCACCCCCTTGCCGCGCAGGTCCTCCCGCTCGCGGCGCACGTACAGCTCCAGCAGCGCCATCAGCGCGGAGACCTCGGCGGGGGGGCGGCCCCAGTTCTCCTGCGAGAAGGCGTACAGCGTCAGCACCTCCACCCCGGCATCGGCGGCGGCCTCCACCACCTCGCGCACCGCGCGCATCCCGGCGCGGTGCCCAAAGGTGCGCGGGCGGCTCCGCTGCTTCGCCCACCTGCCGTTGCCATCCATGATGATGGCCACGTGGCGGGGAATCTCTCCGCCGGTGCGGATCTGCTGGAGGAGGTCGCTGCTGGACATGCGGGGGAAGATGGACCCCGGAGAGAGGTTTGTCAAAGCAAGAGGTTGGCTCTGCGGAGAAGTGGGGGCGTTAGAGCGGGGAACAGCGGGGAACAGCGGGGGAATGGGGAATGGGGAATGGGGACAGCCAATCCGATCGATTGTCATCCTTGTATGTGCTCGACATGCTAGATTTCCGTTCGTAGGGATAGCTCGATC
>JAUJMI010000306.1 GCA_030446945.1 Longimicrobium sp.
AGCGGCGCAGCACCAGCGGCCGGTCCTTCATGGCGGGGAGGATGTAGCGCGCCGTCTCCGCGTAATAGCGCAGCAGGTCGCCCTTGGTGATGCCGTCCGCGGGGAAGTAGACTTTGCCCAGGTTGCTGACGGAGAGCCGCTTTCCTTTCCCCAGCGCCACCACGCCGTCGCCGCCCTCGCGCTCGATGGCGTCCAGCCGCTCGGCCACGGAGCCCGCCGGGTGCCGCGGACCCGGGGCGCCACCCCGCGCACCTCCCCCCGGCCCCGGATCCGCGGCGGACACTTTGGCGTCCGGCTCGCGCACGACGGAGCGCGGGTCCTTGTCGTCCCGGAAGCCGAGGAAGACGGGCTGCCGCAGCTTCCCCGCGGAGGTCCACTCGTTGAAGCGGATCTCCACCACCAGCTTGGGCGTCACCCAGTGCGCCTTCTCGTTGGTGGCGGGCTTCTCCACGAAGGGCGAGGTCTTGCGCTCCAGCGGCTTCATGCGGCGCGCGGCGTCGGCGAGCCCCTTGCGGTCGAAGCCGGTGCCGGTGTGACCCGCGTAGACGAAGCGCCCCTCCGCGTCGTAGTAGCCCAGGAGGAGCGCCCCCACGTGCTGCCGTGAGTTGCGGGGCTCCGTCCATCCGCCGACGACCAGCTCCTGGCGGTTCTCCAGCTTCAGCTTGACCCAGTCGCGCGAGCGCTTGCCGGCCGCGTAGCTGCTGGAGGTCCGCTTGGCCACCAGCCCCTCCCAGCCGCCGGTGCGGGCGCGCGACATCATCGCGTCCACGTCCGCCGAGCTCTCGCCCAGCCGCACCACGTCGCTGGCGCGGCCCTCGAGCAGCTCCTCCAGCGCCTCGCGCCGCTCGCACCACGGTTCGCGCAGCAGGGGGCGCGTGCCATCCAGGAGCAGGTCGAAGGCGACCAGCGCCGCCGGCTCGCGGGCGGAGCTGTTGGCGATGTCGCGGTCGTTGGTCAGGTGCATGCGGCCCTGCAGCGATTCGAAGCGCACCGCCTCGCCGTTGCGCACGCCCACCAGCTCACCGTCCAGCACCGCGTCGCGCCCCAGCTCCTCGCGGAAGGCGAGGAGCGCCTCCACGACCTCGGGGAACTGGCGCGCCTTGTCGTTCCCGTTGCGCGTCACCAGCGCCACAGTGCCGTTCCCCACGAAGGCGAGCACGCGGATGCCGTCGTACTTCGGCTCAAAGGTCCATCCCTCGCCGCTGGGTATCGTGCCCCCGGCGGAGGAGGCGAGCATGGGGAGCACGACGGGGGGCGGCGCGGCGGCGGGGCCCGGCTGCGGAGCAGGTGTCGCACTGGTGGCACGATTGGAGCGCCACACGCGGCGGCCTCCACGGCCGGAGGCGATCTCCTCCATCGTGCGGCCCGTCTCCACCGAAGTGTCGTACTCCGCGGCGG
This sequence comes from Longimicrobium sp., assembly GCA_030446945.1. Classification (GTDB taxonomy): domain Bacteria; phylum Gemmatimonadota; class Gemmatimonadetes; order Longimicrobiales; family Longimicrobiaceae; genus Longimicrobium. The sequence goes on from JAUJMI010000306.1 coordinate 1,399, forward strand.
GGTCCAGCCCCTCGCCGGAGTCGTCGTCGCGGTGCTTGATGAGGAGCCACTGCGGCTTGGAGCCCGGCGCGCCGCGGCGGGTGCGCACCAGGGCGTAGGAGCCGCGGAGCCGCTCGCCATGGAAGGTGATGGACAGCTTCCCCTTTTTCCACTGCGCGGCGAGGAGCTCCTCCTCGTCGTCGTTGGGCAGCACGTCATCCGCGCTGTAGGTGCCGCGGTCCCACAGCATCACGGTGCCGCCGCCGTACTCGCCGGCCGGGATGGTGCCCTCAAAGGTGTTGTACTCCATGGGATGGTCCTCCACCTCCACGGCCAGGCGGCGGTCCGCCGGGTCGCCGGAGGGGCCCTTGGGCACAGCCCAGCTCTTCATCACCCCGCCCAGCTCCAGCCGCAGGTCGAAGTGGAGGTGGCTGGCCGCGTGCTTCTGGACCACGAAGCCGAGCCCGGACGCCTTCTTCTTCCGCGCACGCGCGCCGCGCGGCTCCGGCGTCTTGCCGAAGTCGCGCTTGGCCTGGTACTCGGCCAGGTCGCCGGCGGGCGCGGAGGTGCGGCGAGGCATGCGCTACGCCGACTTGCGCTTCTTGGGAGCCGCCGCCTTCTTCTTGGCCGCCGTGGGCTTGGCCGACTCCTTGATGCTCTCCTGCAGGCGCGCCATCAGGTCGATCACGCCCGAGGTGTCGGGCTCGTCCGCCTCCTCCAGCGCCGGCTTCTTACCCTTGAGCTTGGCCTGGATCACCTCCATCAGGCTCTCGGTGTAGACGTCGCGGAACTTGCTGGGCTCAAAGGGCTCGCTCAGGTTCTCCACGAGCTGCTCCGCCATCTTCAGCTCCTGCGGGCGCAGGTCCTTGACCTCGGGGATGCGCAGCTCGCGCACGTCCACCAGCTCGCGCTCGTAGCGCATCAGCTCCAGCACCAGCGCGTCGCCCACCGCCTTGAGGCCGGCCAGGTGCGTTTTCTTGCGCAGCACGAAGCTGCCGACGCCGATCGACCCCGTGCGCTCCATCGTCTGCCGCAGGAGGACGTACGCCTTCTCGCCGCCGGGCATGGGCGCCAGGTAGTAGGGCTTGTCGAAGTAGCGCGGGTCCACATCCTCCTCTTTGACGAACGCCGCGATCTCGAACGATCGCGAGGTGGCGCGCTCGGCCTGCTCCAGCTCCTCGTCGGAGAGCACGACGTACTTCCCCTTCTCGTACTCGTAGCCCTTGACGATCTCGTCGGCCGGCACCTCCTTCCCCTCGCGCTCGCAGACCTTCTTGTAGCGGATGCGGGACTTGTCCTTGGCGTGGAGCTGGTTGAAGTGGATCCCGCCCTGCTCCCGGACCGCGCTGTGCAGCGTCACGGGGATGGTCACCAGACCGAAGCTGATCGCGCCCTTCCAGATGGTGGTCGGCATCTCGTGCCATGCATTGCAAAGTTTTGACGGCGGGCGGGTTGGACCGCCGGGGAGGTGGCCCAAAGGCACTTCGCGTGCCGTATCAGATGCTGTAAACACGTTACTGACAACGAGTTATGTGTAAGCAGACAGCTGACAAGGGGGCCTTCAAACCCCTGCGGGAGCGGCAGTTCGGGGCGCCCAAGGGGGCCACTCCGCACCGCGGTCCGCGTCTTGCCCCTGGTGTAAAGCCCTGTCTGGATCCACGAACCCGGCACACCTCCATGACGAGCATCGCCACCCCGGCCGCGGAGCCCCGGCGCCCCGGCCAGCTTCTGAAGGAAGAGTTCATCGACCGCGACTCCGCGCTCACGCAGGGGCGCGTTGCGCTGGGGATGGGCGTCTCTCGCCCGCACCTCAACGACCTGCTGAACAAGCGGGAGAAGCGGGTGACGGCGGAGATGGCGCTGCGGCTGGCGCGCTTCTTCGGCACGCGCGCGGAGAGCTGGCTGTACGCGCAGGCGGACTGGGACCTGCACCTGGCGCGCTCCAACCGCCGGCTCACGGCCCAGGTGGAGCGGATCATCCCCTGGTACCGCGAGAACGGCCCCATCTTCCGCCACCCCGCCGAGTCCGCCGACCCCGCCGCCGAGCTGGTGTCGCCGATGAAGCGCGAGGAGATCGCGCAGCGCGTGCGCGACCGTGTGGGTGCGCGGCGCGCATCCGAGCGCCGGAAGATCGATCCGTCGACGATCCGCTTTCCGCGCAGCGCCTGAGAACTGCTCGGCCTCACGCGGAGGACGCGGAGACGCGGAGAAAATCAAAAGACAAGACCTCACACGGAAGACACAGAGGGAAGTGCAAACCACAGAGAACCCCTTCTGCTTTTCTATCTGTGGCTCTGTGTCTCGGTGTGAGCCATGTGGTTGCAGTTCTCCGCGTCTCCGCGCCTCCGCGTGAGCCCTGCTGTTGAGGTCTGTCACGCTTGTGCGCCGCCGCTAAGCAGCACATTTTGTCTCTCACGTTCAGGCCTTTCGCGCCACGTGTAGCACGCAATCGTGTGCTGTTCTTCAGTGACATCCCCGCTCCAGCACCCCTTGCACCGGGCACCATGATCCGGACCGTGCAGCTTCCCGCGCACTTCTACCTCGCCCGTGCGTCCGTGCCGGGCGGCGATCCGCGCAACGTGCCGCCGTGGGACGACTCCCGCGACTACGTTACCGACGGCGGCCGCTACGGCGTGCGCTTCGAGAACGGAGACGTCCTCTGGTTCCCCGGCTCGGACCGCTTTCGCGTGGAGGAGCTGCGCGCCGACTTCGCCGGGACCGACCTGGACGCGATCGTGGAAGGGCTGCGCGCCTACGTGGCCGACGACGAACGCCTGCGCGCCCTCTGGGCGGGCGACCTCACCGCACTGGACCGCCTGCGCGCGGAGGAAGCACGATGAAGTTCGAGTACATCGACGAGGCGCCCGGCGCACGCATGCTGGTGGTGGGAGTCGGAGGCGGCGGCGGGAACGCCGTCAACCGCATGATCCACGAGCAGCTTGAAGGGGTGGAGTTCATCTCCGTGAACACCGACGCCCAGGCGCTGGCCAAGTGCCGCTCGGACGTGCGCATCCAGATCGGGCGGAAGCTGACGCGCGGCCTGGGCGCCGGCGCGCGCCCCGAGGTGGGCCGCAACGCGCTGGAGGAGAATGCGGACGACGTGCGCAGGGCGCTGGCGGGCGCGGACCTGGTGTTCGTGACCGCGGGGATGGGCGGCGGCACCGGCACCGGCGCCGGCCCCCGCCTCGCCGAGATCGCGCGCGAGCAGGGGGCGCTCACGGTTGCCGTCGTCACCAAGCCCTTTTTGTTCGAGGGGAAGCGGCGCATGAAGCACGCGGAGGAGGGTCTCGAAGCCCTCGCGCGCGCCGCCGACACGCTGGTGGTCGTCCCCAACGAGCGGCTCCTCTCCATCGTGGGGAAGGGGACCTCGTTCGCCGACGCGCTCAAGAAGGCGGACGAGGTGCTGCTGCACGCCACGCAGGGGATCTCGGACCTGATCCGCGTGACGGGCGAGGTGAACGTGGACTTCGCCGACGTGCGCACCGTGATGAGCAGCCGCGGCACGGCGCTGATGGGCACCGGCTTCGGGCGCGGCGAGAACCGCGCGGTGGAGGCGGCGCAGGAGGCGATCTCGTCGCCGCTGCTGGACA
>JAUJMI010000027.1:0-7345 GCA_030446945.1 Longimicrobium sp.
TCGACCGAGAGCGCTGGGTGGCGGTAGACTGGGACATCACCGAGCACAGGCGCGCCCAGGACGAGCTCCGCCACAGGGGCGAGATGGTGCGCCTGCTCCAGATGGCCGCGACCGCCGCCAACGAGTCGGCGACGCTGGAGCAGGCGCTGCACATGGTGGTGGAGCAGGTATGCGAGTTCACGCACCTGGATGCCGGGCATGCATATGTCGCGGACGCTGGCACGGGCGAACTGACACCCACCAACATCTGGTGCACGGCAGACCCGGAGCGGTTCGCGGCGTTCCAGCGCGTGACGCGCGACACGCGATTCGGAGTAGGCGATGGCCTTCCGGGGCGTGCTCTCGCCGCGGGGGAGCCGGTATGGGTCGAGGACATCGCCACCGAGTCGCGCTTACCGCGGCGCGGCGCGGCGGAGGCCGCGGATCTGCACGCCGGACTCGCCTTCCCCGTCATGGCCGGCTCGGATGTGGTGGCGGTGCTGGAGTTCTTCTCCACACAGCGCCTGCGGCCGGACCGGCTCCTCCAACAAACGCTAGGGAACGTGGGGACGCAGCTGGGCCGCGTGGCCGAGCGGACGCGGGCCGATGCGGCGCTGCGCGCCGCGCGAGAAGAGGCGGAGCGGGCGAACCAGGCCAAGAGCGAGTTCCTGAGCCGCATGAGCCACGAGCTGCGCACGCCGCTCAACGCCATCCTGGGCTTCGGTCAGCTGCTGGAAGCGGACGTGGACCGCGAGGAGGACCGCGAGAGCGTGGAGCTGATCCTGAAGGCGGGGCGGCACCTGCTGGCCCTGATCGACGAGGTGCTGGACCTGTCGCGCATCGATGCGGGGGAGATGAGCCTCTCGGTGGAGCCCGTCTCGATTCGCGACGCCGTGGGCCAGAGCCTGGAACTGGTGCGCCACATGGCGGCAGACCGCGGGATCGCCCTCACCTCCATCCCGGAATCCGCCGCGGAGCGCCGCGTGCAGGCAGACCTGCAGCGGCTGAAGCAGGTGATTCTCAACCTCGTCTCCAACGCCATCAAGTACAAACGACCAGGCGGCTCGGTCGCCCTGTCATGCGAGGAGAGGGAGAATGGCAGGCTCCGCATCGTGGTGAGCGACACCGGCCAGGGGATTCCCGAGGAGAAGCTGCAGCGCCTGTTCGTTCCCTTCGAGCGGCTGGACGCGAAGCGGAGCGCGGTGGAGGGGACCGGTCTGGGGCTGGCGCTCTCCCGCGGGCTTATGGAGGCGATGGGCGGAGCGCTGGGCGTGGAGAGCCGCACGGGGGTGGGGAGCCGCTTCTGGGCGGAGCTGCCGCGGGCATCGGACGCCCAAGCAGAACCCGCGCCTCAGCCGGAAGGTGTGGGGCCTGCGGCCGAACGCGGGACCGAGCCCACGCACACCGTCCTGGTCATCGAGGACAACCTCGCCAACGTGCGGCTCATGGAGCGGATCTTCCGCCGCAGGCCACAGGTGCGCCTGCTGGTAGCCATGCAGGGGAGCATCGGGCTGGAGCTCGCCCGGGAGCACCGGCCGGCTCTGATCCTGCTGGACCTGAACCTGCCGGGGATCTCCGGACGCGAGGTGCTGCGCGAGCTGCGAAACGATCCCGCGCTCCGGCACGTTCCCGTCGTCATGGTGAGTGGCGACGCGATGCCGGAGAAGGTAGAGCGGCTCAAAGAAGAGGGCGCGCAGGGCTATATCACCAAGCCATTCAACGTGAACGAGGTGCTGCGCCTGGTAGACGAAACCCTGGAGGCGGGCCCGGCCGCACCGCCCTCGTGATGGTCCCGAACCCCGACCGGGCCTCCGCACCCGATCCAGTCGAACTGCGGCGCGAGGCGCGGGCGGAGGAGGCGCCGAGGACACACGAGGAGGCCGTCCGCAACGCGCGCATCATGATCGTGGACGACGAGCCCACCAACGTCCTCCTCCTGGAGCGCATCCTCCGCCGGGCCGGCTACACCCGCCTGACCGGGATCACCGACTCGCGCCAGGTGCTGGCGCGCGTGCACGAGACCGGGCCGGACCTGATCCTCCTGGACCTCCACATGCCGCACCTCACGGGCAACGAGGTGCTGGTGCAGCTCAGGGCGGAGCTCCCGGCGGGCGTGTACCTCCCCGTCCTCGTTCTTTCCGCCGACAAGCTGCAGAAGGCACGAAACGATGCGCTGGCGTCGGGAGCGCAGGACTTCCTCGTCAAACCGTTCGACCGCGGGGAGGTGCTGCTGCGCGTCCGCAACCTGCTGGAAACGCGGCTACTGCACCTGGCGTTGCGCGGCCACAACGAGCGGCTGGAGGAGGAAGTCCGGGATCGCACGCGGGATCTCAGCGAGGCGCTGCACGCCGCGGAAGCGGCCAGCCGGGCCAAGACCCAGTTCCTCGGCAACATGAGCCACGAGCTGCGCACCCCGCTCACCACGTTGCGCGGTCCGCTGATGCTGGTGGGGAAGCTGGAGGGTGAGCGGATGTCCGCCCGCGGGCGGCAGATGCTGGAGGTCGCCCTCCGCGCGGGCGCGCGGCTGGAGAAGGGGCTGCTGGACGTCCTTCTCCTCTTCGACCTGCAGGCCGGCGCTGCCGTCCCGGTACTCTCGGAGGTGGACTGGGATGCCCTGATGCGGGAGCTGGCTGGCGAGTTCGGGCCCGTGGCGGCGGGGAAGGGGCTGGCCTTCGCCGCGCACGCACCGGCGGGGCTCGCGCCCACGCACGCGGATGGGGCGCGACTCAAGGAGGTGCTCCGGCGGCTGGTCGACAACGCGGTGCGCTTCACGACGGCCGGTGCCATCACAATAGAGGTGCTCGCGGACGAGGGAGCGGCCACAGCGATCCGGGTGCGCGACACGGGTCCGGGAATTCCTGCGGATCGCATCGACGCCGTGTTCGAGGCGTTCGAACAGGTGGACAACAGCGAAACCCGCATACACCAGGGCTTCGGCCTCGGGCTGGCGATCGCGCGAGCGCTCTGCACGCTGCTGGGGTGCACCCTCGCCGTGGAGAGCGAGCCCGGCGCTGGATCGGCGTTCAGCATCCTCATCCCGCCGGAGCAGGGGGCGGCCGCAAACTGAGAGTTCCGCCGCGCCAAGAGGACTTTGGAGCGGCCGCGCGCTTCGCGGCGCGGGAATTGACAGCAAGAGCGTAGGTGAAGCTCACCCCCGGTTTTCGGAGCCCGTGATGCACCCCTCGCCGACACCGCCGCAGGCAAACGCGTCCCCTCCGCGGGCCACAGTAAAGCTCTCTCCGCTGGCGCGCATCGTGGCCAGCGGGCTTCCCGCGCTGGTGGTGCTCGTCTTTGGCCTGGTGGTCCACTCCGCGTACCGGCGCACACTGGAGAACGCCGCGGCGGTGGAGCGCGGCGCCCGCGTGTCGCGGACGCTGGAACAGCTGCTGTCGCGCCTCAAGGACGCCGAGACTGCCCAGCGCGGCTACGTCCTAACCGGGGACGAGAGCTACCTGCAGCCGTACCGCGGCGTCCGCGGCGACGCGGCACAGGCGATCGCCACACTTCAGCGGCTGGTGGAGCCCGCGGACCAGCGCGCACGGCTCGACACCCTGCGCACGCGGGTGGACGCGCGCCTGGCGATCTCGGATCGCATTGTGGCGCTGCGCCGCACCGCCGGCGAGCCCGCCGCGGAGGCGGCCATCCGCAGCGGAGAGGGGAAAGCGGCCATGGACGAGATCCGCGCCCGCGTGGCGCGCCTGGAGGGGCGGCAGGCCGCGCTCCTGGCCCTGCGCACGGCGGCTGAGGAGCGCACCGCCCGGCGCACGACGGCGCTCCTGGTGGGAGGCACGATCCTGTGCGGTCTCCTGGCGCTCGGGGTGAACCTGATCCTGGCGCGCTATGGATGGGAGCAGGCCCGCACGGCCCGCGAGATGGAGGAGCAGAACCACCTGCTGGAGGAGCAGGCGGTGGAGCTGGAGCTCCAGGGGCAGGCGCTCCAGGAGAACGCCGTGGAGCTTGAGGAGGCGTACGGCGCCCTGCAGGAGAGGGAGGAGCGGTTCCGGGCGCTGATCGAGAACGCTTCGGACGTCATCACCGTGCTCGCGCCCGACGGGGGGATCCGCTACGAGAGCCCCTCGCTGGAGCGCATCCTGGGCTACACGCCCGAGGAGATGCTGGGGCGCAACGCGCTGGACTACATCCATCCGGAGGACGCACCCTCAGTCTACAGCGTGATCGAGGGGCTCACGCGCGTGCCGGGGTCGCTCCTCTCCGCGGAGTTCCGCTTCCTGCACAAGGACGGCTCGTGGGTCACCTTCGAGTCGGTGGGAAGGAACCTGCTGGACCACCCCTCCGTAAACGGCATCGTCGCCAACTCCCGCGACATCACGGCGCGCAAGCTGGTGCAGGAGAAGGAGACGGCCCTTGCCGCCGAAAAGGCCGCGCGCGCCGCGGCCGAGCACGGCGAGGCGCGCATCCGCGACATTCTGGAGAGCGTGACGGACGCCTTCTACGCGCTGGACCCCGAGTGGCGCTTCACCCTCGCCAATGGCCCCGCCGAGCGAATGTTCGGGGCAGAGCGCGGCGGGCTGGTGGGCCGCAACGTCTGGGAGGTTGCCCCGCAGGCAGTGGGCTCGCCCGTGCACCAGGCCGCCCTTTACTCCATGGCGGAGCGCGCCTCTGTCGAGGTGGAGGCGCCGTCGGTGCTCGCCACGGACCGCTGGTTCCACTACCACCTCTACCCCGCGCACGAGGGGGTAGTGTTGTACGCGCGCGACGTTACCGAGTCTCGGCAACTGCAACACGCGCTGGAGCAGAGCGAGGAGGCGATCCGCGGGCTTCACGACATCACCGCTTCGCGCCAGTACACCTTCGAGGAGAAGGTGCAGCGTCTGCTCCAGATGGGCTCCGAGTTCTTCCAGCTCCCGGCTGGTCTCCTCTCCCACGTGGAGGGAGAGAGGTTCCTGGTGGAGGTGGCGACCGAGTCCTGCACGGTGGCTACCGGCGAAGCGGTACCGCTCGGCGACACGTACTGCTCCGCCACCCTCCTCTCGCACGAGCCGGTGTCGTTCGCGCACGCGGGCGCCACGGAGTGGAGGTCGCACCGGGGCTATGCGCGACATGGGGTCGAAGCCTACCTGGGCACCGCTGTCGTGGTGGCGGGGCGCCCGTACGGCACTCTGTGCTTCACCGGGCCCGAGCCGCGAGCCCACGATTTCACCGGAGCCGAGCGGGACTTCCTGCGGTTGATGGCGCAGTGGGTGGGCGGCGAAATCGAGCGGAGGCAGGGCGAGGACCGACTGCGCACCGCAAAGGAGGAGGCCGAGGCGGCGAACCGGGCCAAGAGCGAGTTCCTGAGCCGCATGAGCCACGAGTTGAGGACTCCCCTGAACGCCATCCTGGGCTTCGGGCAGCTGCTGGAGATGGACGCAGCGGACCCGGACACGGCCGAGAGCGTGGAGCAGATCCTGAGGGCGGGGCGCCACCTGCTGGCTCTGATCGACGAGGTGCTGGACCTGGCCCGCATCGAGGCGGGGCGCATGAGCCTCTCCGTGGAGCCGGTGGCGGTGCAGGAGGTGGTGCGCGAGAGCCTGGACCTGGTGCGCCACATGGCCGCCGAGCACGGCGTCGCCCTCCATGCCGCGGCGGCGCTGGAGTGTCCGTACACAGCGGCCGCGGACATGCAGCGGCTGAAGCAGGTGCTGCTCAACCTGCTGAGCAACGCGATCAAGTACAACCGGCGCGGCGGCACCGTCACCCTCACCTGCGAGCCCGTCGCCGGGGAGCTGCTGTGCATCGCGGTGCAGGATACCGGCTTCGGGATCCCCGCCGGGCGGCTGGCGCAGCTCTTCACCCCTTTCGAGCGGCTTGGCGCCGAAGAGGGGAGCGTACAGGGGACCGGATTGGGGCTGGCGCTCTCCCGCGGCCTTGTGGAGGCGATGGGCGGGCGTATGGGAGTGGAGAGCATGGAGGGCGTGGGGAGCCGATTCCAAGTTGAGATACCCATGGTCGCGGCCCCGGAGGAGGGCCCGGGAGGGGAAACGCCGGAGGAGGAGAGTGCCCGCCCCGCCGCGCCCGGCGGAACGCGCACGGTCCTTGTGGTGGAGGACAACCCCTGGAACGTGCGCCTCCTGGAGCGGCTCTTCTCCAGCCGGCCGGACTTGCGGCTGGAGGTGGCGATGACGGGGAGCCGCGGACTGGAGCTGGCGCGCGAGCATCGGCCGGACCTGATCCTCCTCGACCTGAACCTCCCGGACATTTCGGGCGAGGACGTGCTCCAGCGCGTCCGGCGCGACCCGGCGCTGCGCGACGTCCCCATTCTCATGGTGAGCGGAGACGCCATGCGCGCGAGCATGGAGCGGATGAGGCAGCTCGGGGTGCGGGACTACATCACCAAGCCCTACTCGCTGGATAAGTTGCTGGACACGATCGACGGGCACCTGCCCCGGGATTGACGCGGCAGACGCTGGAGCGAGATGGGAACTCTCCAGCGGCGGAAGTGCGCGGCCGAATGGAATGCCTGCCGTGGGGGGAAAGTGGTGAGGCAGCTGCACGTGAATTCACCAGCCGCGAGCTGTGCTTCCTGGCCGGGTGTGCCGAGTTTGCTCGGGCGGTTCTGACGCTTCCTCGATGTGGATCAGCGAGGGTCTATCCGACTGACCGCTCCGAGTCACGTCAGGTGCAGGCCCGGGTGGCCGGGCAAAGGACCTCAGCGGCGTCACTTGCGGACGCGATGCCGACCCGGCATTGTACCGTGAAGGTCGTACAATCCGTGTTCATCCCACGATTCTCGTACATCCCCTCGCCGCCGGACCGAATCGCGGAACCACCTTCTAGGCCGGGTGTTTGACGCTTTGAACCATCAGTGGGCGTTGGGCGGCATCAACCCATTCGAAAGCTCCGCCCCCGTTGCGCGAAGAGTGCCGCCGTGGGATTCTTCCCCGAACTGCTAGCTGCCGCCGCCGCGCGGAAACCGCCGGAGGTGATTTTCATCGCATCGTGTGGAACAGCAGGCTGCGAGCGAGTGATGATTCATGTCACAGCGGAGGATCTCCTGCGCGCCGCATCGCCCTCGTAGACGAATCACTGTGTTCGGCCGCTCCGCCCGCTGCGTGCAGGGTGAATCCGGCCGTCGAACCTGTTCCGTATAGCTCCAGACCGGCTGCGAACGCGGACGAATCCACTTGCTGGGAGCACATGACGGCACTGGAGAGAGCCGGTCTCGGAATCGTGAGTCTGCTGTACGGTCTTTGCCTTGTCGTGTACACCGTGGTTCTCGGAGTCGTCGCGGTTTGAATGATCCTGATCGTTGCAGCTCTCGCTGTACGGCTGGGTGCCACATCTCGGGGCGGGCTTCAATCCAACCGCACGCACCGCAAGCTCCAGGGTTGAGCCGTGTCCAGCCCCCAATGAATCCGAAGCGGAG
>JAUJMI010000027.1:7445-16269 GCA_030446945.1 Longimicrobium sp.
CACCGCAAGCTCCAGGGTTGAGCCGTGTCCAGCCCCCAATGAATCCGAAGCGGAGCACCAGCTCCGGCGTGCTCTCGAGCGCACCCTTCTTGCGAGAGGGCCCTCGCGGATCCCGGACGAGAGCGGAGTGACCGCACCGATCCTGCGGCGCTTACAGCGTGATAGGATCTCCGGGCTCATGGTCTTGCGGGCGCACTAGTTGCAGCCCGCCCGGCCTCACTTTGGGGGTGCTGGCCGGACAAGTTGCTATGGTGGCGCGATGGCATTACGGGAGATACGAGTCGATGGATTGCTGTGGACGGTATGGGACGTGTGCCTCAGGGCGCAGCGGGCAAGCCAGTGTCGGAGCACTTGCGGGGCGGCTGGCTCGCCATGCAGCGCGGCGAGGAGAAGCGACGCATCTTCCCGACTCCGGAGGGTTGGGAGGATTGGACGGATGAAGAACTTGCGAGCGCCGTTCGGGGTGCGGCCCAGGTTCAGGTGCGGGCATAAGGGAACGAGCGCACGCCATCTCGGAATCGCCCCCGCGTTCGCGGCGCGTCGCGCGTTCAAGTTTTGGCCGGCTCCTGCGAGTGAACGGGGATGAGAGCGATCAGGGAGCATCTGAAGGTGCACGTGGCGGACGTGCTTTTGGAATGGGAGCGCCTGGTCCGTGAGCAGCCCTGGTACTCGCTTCCGGCGGAGCACCGGATCGACGGCCTGCCGGACGTGATCGTCGCGCTGGTTGATGCCTCCCTCTGCAGGGCGGAGAACACCGAAGGATGCCGAAAGCTGGTCCACTCCGCGGCACTGCACGGGGCGCACCGGCGGGAGCAGAGCATACCCGAGCACCTGATCCTTACCGAGTACCACCTGCTCAGGCAGGCCCTCTGGTACTACCTCGTACGTGAGTACAGCGGGGCAGAGCGCATCAACACGGCAATCATGCACCTCGACTCAGGCATCACTCTCGCGACCAACGCTTCGATGTGGGGCTATCACCGGCCGGAGATCGAGAGCATGGGGAAATGGGAGGAGGGGATCGAACGGATGGCGACCGACTCCCCGCTCCACCCGCGGATCAAGCGAGCGTAGCCGCGCCATCGCACCGGCCCGTTGTGCTCGGTAACGGCCAAAGGGCCGGCCCCCCCGATACACACCCCAGGCCGGAGTCCCCGCAGCCGATGCCGGTACCAGACCAGACCAGCGCCCGCATCCTGATCGTGGACGACGAGCCCGCCAACGTCCTCTTCCTGGAGCGCCTCCTGGTCCGGGAGGGCTACACGCGGGTGGTGAGCTGCACGCACCCGCGGGAGGTCGCCGACCAATTTGCGCGCACGCCCCCCGACCTCCTCCTCCTGGACCTGCACATGCCGGGGCTCAGCGGGTTCGAGATCCTCGAGCAGCTGCGGCCGGTGCTGTCGGAGCACATCCTGCCGGTCGTCGTCCTCACGGCCGACGCGACGCCGCGCGCCAAGCTGAGGGCGCTGGGGTCCGGGGCCACCGACTTTCTCACCAAGCCGCTGGACGCGGCGGAGGTGCTCCTGCGCATCCGCAACCACCTGCGCGCGCGCTTCCTCCACCTGCACGTCGAGGAGCAGGTGCGGGCGCGCACGGAGGAGGTGGAGCGGGGGCAGATCGAGACCCTGGAGCGGCTCGCCCAGGCGGCCGAGTTCCGCGACGACGACACGGGGCAGCACACCCGCCGCGTGGGGGAAACCTCGGCCCGGCTGGCGGAGGCGCTCGGATTCGCGCCGGCGCAGATGGCGCTGGTGCGGCGCGCCGCTCCGCTGCACGACGTGGGGAAGATCGGCATCCCGGACGCCATCCTGAACAAGCCCGGCCGCCTCACGCCCGACGAGATGAGGGTCATGCGCACGCACACCAGCATCGGCGCCAGCATCCTGGCCGGGAGCCGCTCCGAGCTGGTGAGAATGGCGGAGCAGATCGCCCTCAGCCATCACGAGCGGTGGGACGGCGGCGGATACCCGCACGGCCTCCGCGAAGACGCGATCCCGCTCACCGCGCGCGTGGTTGCGCTGGCCGACTTCTTCGACGCTCTCTCCAGCGACCGCCCGTACCGCCCCGCCTGGCCCGCCGACAGGGTGATCGCCGAGATCCGCCGCGAGACCGGAACCCACTTCGACCCCCTCGTCGCCGAAGCCTTCCTCGACCTCGGCGCCCCCAAGCCGGTGCCGTCCTAGATGGGTTCCGCCGGTCTCCCAAGTTCCCGCAGGCGGTGGCGCTGCCTCGGCCACGGGCGCGATGAATCGCGACCCTACCGGGTCGGTGGAGGCGTCGAGGATTGGTGTGACGATCCCGCCCCAGTACGGACATCGCACCGCGCACGCGGTTCTCCTCGCCCGGCCTGCGCCCCCGCAGGCGGGCGCCGGGGGAGGGGGCCTTCCGCTACCGTTCCAGCATCCGCGCGATGCGCTCCGCCAGCTCGTCGGCGTCGAAGGGCTTGTGGACCACTTCGGCGCCGGGGCCGAGGGCCTCGCGGTTGAGGGCGGCGCCGCGCGTGTAGCCCGTCATGAAGAGGATGGGGAGGGCGGGGCAGGCGGCGCCCAGGTGGCGCGCCAGCTCCTCGCCGCCCATGTGCGGCATCACCAGGTCGGTGAGCACCATGTCCACTTCGGCGCCGTGCTCGGCCCAGAGCGCCAGCGCCTCGCGGCCGTCGCGCGCCTCCAGCACGCCGAAGCCGCGGCGGCCCAGGGCGCGCGCGGTCACCCGGCGCACCGGGTCCTCGTCCTCCACCAGCAGCACCGTGCCGCGCGCCGTGGCGGGCGCGAGCTCGGGCTGCACGGCGGTGGCGGGGCCGGTGTCGGTGACGCGCGGAAGGAGGATGTGAAAGGTGGTGCCGCGCCCCACCTCGCTCTCCACCGTGATGTAGCCGCCACTCTGCTTCACGATGCCGTACACCGTCGCCAGCCCCAGCCCGGTGCCCTTGCCGGTGCCGCGCGTGGTGAAAAAGGGCTCGAACACCTGCTGCCGCGTCGCATCGTCCATCCCATGGCCGTCGTCGGCGACGCTGAGGCGCACGTACTCGCCGGCGGCCATGTAGGCGGGGCGCGGGTCCGATTCGGCGACGACGGTGTTGGTGGTCACGAGCCGCAGCGTGCCTCCGTGCGGCATGGCGTCGCGCGCGTTGAGGGTCAGGTTCACCAGCACCTGGTCGAGCTGCTGCGGGTCCGCGTGCACCGGCGAGATGGCCGGGTCCAGCTCGGTGACGACCTCCACGTTCTCCGGCACCAGGCGGCGGAGCATGGGGATCGAGGCGGAGAGCGCCGCATTGAGGTCCAGCACGCGGGGGATCAGCACCTGGCCGCGCCCGAAGGCCAGGAGCTGCCGCGTGAGGGCGGCGGCGCGCACGGTCGCGGCCTGGATCTCGGCCACGTCCTCCACGCTGGGCGAGTCGGCGGGGAGGTCCATCGCCAGCAGGTCGGCGTTCCCCTTGATGGTGGTGAGGAGGTTGTTGAAGTCGTGCGCCACGCCCCCCGCCAGCCGCCCTACCGTATCCATGCGCTGCACCAGACGGTGCTGCTCGTCCACCCGCAGCCGCTCCCGAACGTCGCGCGCCACGATCAGCACCGACGGTTTCCCGGCGTACTCCACGGCGCCGGCGGTGATCTCCACCTCGACCGGGGCACCGTCCGCGCCCATGAGGCGCTCGTGGGCCGGAAGGGCGCGGCCGTCGCCCGCCGCAGCGCGGATGTGCTCCGCGGCGCGTTCGCGGTGCTCGGGGTGGAAGAGCTCGGCCACGGGCCGGCCCAGGAGGTCGTCGGGGCGGGGCAGCCCCAGCATGGCGGCGGCCGCGGCGTTGGCGTACGCCACGCGCTCCGCGGTCTGCACCAGCACCGCCTCGCGCAGGAGCTCCACGAGGTGGCGGCACCCTTCTTCGCGCGCGGACGCCCGGCGCGCGGCGACGGCGTGCCGCACCACGCAGCCCAGCAGCTCCGGCGTGGCCGCCGCGTACGGGAGCGATGCGGCGGCCCCGGCACGCGCCATCTCGGCGGGGTCGCTCTCGTCCAGCAGGACGATGACCGGAACGCCGTGTGCCGCCAGCCCGCCGAGGCAGCCGAGCGCCTCGTCTCCTTCGCGCACCACCACCGCGTCGCACCTGCCGGAGAGCGCCGCCGCGACCGCGTCGTGGTGCGTGGCCACGCGCACGGTCTGAGCGTGGAGGGGCGAGGGCGTTTCCCCGTCCCCTTTGTCCACGATCGTGACCCGCAGGATCGCCCCGCTCACGGCGCCCTCACGGCCAGCACCGCGCGCACCAGCTCCAGCAGCTCCGGGGCGCCGAACGGCTTTGGGAGGAAGGGATAGCTGGGCGCCAGCACGCCGAAGCGCACCGCGTCCACCTCGGGGCGGCCGGACATGAAGACCACGGATATCCCGGGCCGCTGGTCCGCGATGCGCGATGCGAGCTGCACGCCGTTCATCCCGGGGAGCACGATGTCGGTGAGGAGGAGGTCGATGCCGCCGTCGTGCTTCCACGAAACGGAGAGCGCCTCGGTGCCGGCGGCCGCCTGCAGCACCGTGTAGCCGCTCCTGCGCAGGATCTCGCTGGCGGTGCGGCGCGCGGAGGCGTCGTCGTCAACCACGAGCACGACCGGTGCGGATTCATTGTCAGACATCGAATGAACAGGAAAGTGGGAGCACGAACCCGAGGACCGGCTCCTATGATAAGACCAACTCCCGGGTCGCGCACTGGGTAACGTGCAAAATTTCACACGCTGGCGTACTTTGGGACAGCGGCGCGCCAACCCTCCCGCACATTGACCCCTCCGGCCACTACCCGCATGGCACGTTCCGTACTCCTGGTAGACGACGATCCCTCGGTGCTGCGCGTGCTGCGGCGCTACTTCGAGCGCGGCGGCTGGGAGACCTTCCAGGCGCTCAGCGGCGAGGACGGGGTGCGCACCTTCGAAGCGCACCTTCCCGACCTGGTGCTGCTGGACGTGAATCTCCCCGGCATCAGCGGCCTGCACGTGCTGGAGGTGCTCATCTCGCGCGGCGCCACGGTGGTGATGCTCACCGGCCAGGCGGAGGTGGGGACCGCGGTGGAAGCGATGCGCGCCGGCGCGGAGGGCTTCCTCACCAAGCCCGTCGACCTGGACCACCTGGGTGCCGCTGCCGAGCGCGCGGTGGAAAAGGTGGAGCTGCGCCGCGCCAACCACACCCTGGCCGCGCGGGTGGTGGAGCAGGGGCGCGCCGGCACGCTGGGCAGCTCGCCGCGGATGCGCGAGCTGACCCGGCAGGTGGAGCTCCTCGCCGCTTCCTCCGACACCACGCTCCTCCTGCAGGGCGAGAGCGGCACCGGCAAGAGCTGGGTGGCGCAGCTCACGCACGGGCTCAGCCCGCGGGCGCGCTCGCCCCTCGTGGAGATCAACTGCGCGGGGCTCTCCGCCACTTTCCTCGACTCCGAGCTGTTCGGGCACGAGAAGGGCGCCTTCACCGACGCGCGCGAGATGAAGCGGGGCCTCTTCGAGGTGGCGGACCGCGGCACGCTCTTTCTGGACGAGATCGGCGACCTCTCGCCCGACCTGCAGCCCAAGCTGCTGCGCGTGCTGGAGACGCGCACCTTTCGGCGCCTCGGCGGCACGCGCGAGATCCAGGTGGACGTGCGCCTTATCGCGGCCACCAACAAGGACCTTGCCGCCGAGGTGCGCGCGGGGCGCTTCCGCGAGGACCTCTTTTATCGCCTCTCCGTCTTCCCCCTCACCATCCCGCCGCTGCGCGAGCGCTCGCGCGAGGACGTGCTGGAGCTGGTGCACGAGGCGCTCCGGCAGCTTCACCTCCGCCACCCCGCGTCGCCGGACCGGCTGAGCGACCGCGCGCTCAACCTGCTGCTGGGCTACGCCTGGCCGGGAAACGTCCGCGAGCTGAGGAACGTGCTGGAGCGCGCCCTCGTCCTCGCGCCGGGCGACGACGCCATCGGCCCGGAGCACCTCCCGGAGGCGTTGCGGGCCCCCGGCGCTCCCCGCGCGGCGCGGCTGGACAGCACGGTGCTCACCCTGGAAGAGGTGGAGCGGCAGCACATCGAGCGCACGCTGTACCTTTCCGAGGGGAACCGCACGCTGGCGGCGCAGCGGCTCGCCATCTCCCGCGCTACGCTGCACGTCAAGATCAAGCAGTACGGGCTGGAGCGCGTGGGGCGCGACGAGGAGGCTACCGCATGATCCTCAGCAGCATCTCCACCACCGCAGCGTGAAAGCGGGTGCCGCTCCCCGCCTCCAGGGTGCGCGCGCAGTAGTCGTGGTCCAGCGCGCCGCGGTAGGCGCGCGGCGAGGTCATGGCGTCGTACGCGTCCGCCACGTGCAGGATGCCGGCGAGAAGGAACTCGGCGGAGTCGGAGTCGAGGGAGGGGTGCAGCGCGTCATAGGGGACGGTGTGGTGCTCGATGATGCGTGCCGCGCCCCGGAGCGACGCCACCCCCTCCACGATCTGCGCACCGGCGC
This sequence comes from Longimicrobium sp., assembly GCA_030446945.1. GTDB lineage: Bacteria > Gemmatimonadota > Gemmatimonadetes > Longimicrobiales > Longimicrobiaceae > Longimicrobium. Next base: position 13,886 of record JAUJMI010000027.1, read on the forward strand.
GGGCGTGGGCGCGGATCTGCTCCAGCTCGTCCGCGGTCAGCGGCTCGGTCTTGTGCAGGAGCTCCAGCGGCACCACCACCTTGCCGATCTCGTGCAGCAGCGACGCGAACTCCAGCAGCTCCACGTCGGCGGGGGCCACGCCCATCGCCTCGGCCACGCGGCGGGCGAGGGCGGCCACGCGCACCGAGTGCCCGTGCATGTACGGGTCGCGGGCCGCGATGGTTCCGGCCAGCGCCGTCACCACGTCGCGGCGCAGCTCGCGCATCCCGTGGCGCATCTCCTCCATCTCGCGGCACACCTGCCCGCGCAGCGCCACCACCTCCTCCCCGATCCTCCCCACCGCCGCCTCGATCGCCCACTGCACCTCGCCGTCGCGGAAGGGGCGGCGGAGCGGGATGGTGCTGCCGGCCGGCGGCACTTCGGCCCCTTCGTCCACGACCACCAGGTGCGCCCCGGCGCGGTTGATGTGGCGGAAGCGGCTCAGGTACTCCGCGCTGTCGTGCGCGGTCGACGAGCCCAGGTCGGAGATGATCAGGTCGGGCACCAGCCCCTGCTCGAGCGAGCGCAGCGCCTCGCGCGCGTCGGGCACGGTGAGCGCCAGGTGGCTCCCGCGGCGCACGATGGGCTCCAGCTCGGCGACCACCTGCTTGCGGTCGCTCACGATCATGATCCTGCCGTTGAGCATCATTCGAATTGCTCTCGCTTTCGTTGGTGCCGTCGTTAGCCCGTCGTGCGGGCGGAGGTGCGCGCTTGCCCTTTGTGCGAAGGGCGCGCCACCGGGTCCGTTGGCGTAAGCGTTTGCGGCAGAACGGTTTGCGACGGCACGGAGGGGTCGCTGGAGTGTCGCGAAGTCGGACGCCACCGACGGAGCGGCGCATAACCCGTTGCGCCGAGGACAGTTGCGTGGGGATGTACGAATTCCGGGCGACGGCTCTTTCGGGCGCGCCGCGAGAGCTGTCCGCATGGCGACAGTGTAGACATACTGCACGCCTCCACGAACCGGCCGTCTCGATGCGAGAACACGCGCGGTGCCGCCCCGGTGTACGGTTACTCGACACCGCGCCGCGCCGCGGGAGACTCGACAAGTGCATCGTAAGTGTACGGCACAGACCAGCTTGGCCGCATATTAGTGGTGGGGAACGCAACTGGCTCTTACCGGGCGGAGTCGGGCGCGACGCGCAATCGCCCGACGGTGACAACGCCACCGGGAGTCGACGATGCGGGAAGTTGGAAGTGAGCGGGGTGAGGCGGGTCTGGGCGTTCGGTTGCTTCTGGCGATGGCCGCTGCGGCGGGGTTCTGCCTGTACGTTACCGTGATGACGGTTCTGGCGCTGCCGATGCTCGTGGTGGTGGCGCTCCGACCCGCGTTGCGTTTGGTTGCGCGACGTGACGCCGCATACGCCATCGCGCGTGAGCCGCCCGCGTCGGAGCGTGCTTCCGGAACCGTCCCGCTCGACGGGCTCAGGGTCGTTTCCGGGAGCGCCGCAGCCGAGGGGCTCCGCTGGACGACTGTCTCGCCCAAGCGGCGATTCATGTGCTGCCGCAGGCGCCGGTCCTTCTCCAGCACGCGCGTGCGCGACGCACGCTGACGCACGCTCCGCATCGGGCGCGATCCGGCCGCCAAGTTGTATGGAGTTGCGTCCCGGGGTTAGTTTTGTCGGGCTACCGCCATAGCTTCACACCTATCCGCTCTGCCCGAAGCCGCACGGCCCCGGGCACGCGTACACTCGGAACTCGATGGAACAGATCATCCGGGGCGCCGTGGAGCGCGGCGCCAGCGACATCCACATCCGCGGCGGCGACGTCGTGCGCGCCCGCATCGGGGGGAAGCTCCTCCCGCTCACCAAGCAGAAGCTCTCGCCCGACCAGGCCCGCGCCTTCGTGCTCACCGTGATCGGCAGCCCCACGCTGCGCGAGAGGATCGACCTGATCCAGGACCACGACTGCTCCTGGGGCGTCCACGGCGTGGGGCGCTTCCGCGTGAACGTGATGCGGCAGCGCGGCAGCTTCGTGGTGGTGCTGCGCGTGATCCCGTACGAGATCCCCACGCTGGAGAAGCTGGGCCTCCCCGAAGTCGTCTCCAGGATCGCCCTCGCCGAGCGCGGGCTGATCCTGGTGACGGGGGTCACGGGATCGGGGAAGAGCTCCACGATGGCCGCCATGATCCAGCACCTCAACCACAACGAGCACCGGCACATCGTCACGCTGGAGGACCCCATCGAGTTCCTCCACCACGACAACCTGTGCGCCGTGAGTCAGCGCGAGGTGGGCGCGGACACGGAGAGCTTCCAGCGCGGCCTGCGCGCGGCGCTGCGCCAGGACCCGGACGTCATCCAGATCGGCGAGATGCGCGACGCGGAGACGATCGACATCGCGCTCAAGGC
>JAUJMI010000307.1 GCA_030446945.1 Longimicrobium sp.
GGGTCCCCCAGCACACGCGGCCGACGCGGCTCCGCGGGGGGCGCTTCCGTGCGCGGCGCGCTCCTGCGCGTGGGCGGCGGCATGACCGGCGGCAGCGGCTCGGGGTAGGCCTCCACGCGCCCCGGCTCCGGGGCGCGCGGGCGCTCGCCGGCGCGGCGCTGCGCCTCCAGCTCCGGCCAGTTCACGCCGCGGCGCTCCAGGTCGGTCATCCCCACCGTGTCCGGGTTGTACCCTTCCATCGGGGGAAGCTGGATGTCGGTGGAGCCCCACTCCTCGTCGCGCCAGGCGGTGTCCATCGCCATCGGCGGGTAGCCGCCGGCCAGGTTGCACGGCTCCGCGGCGGGGCGGCTGTTGACGAAGTACTCCGTGTAGGTAGGGCCGCGCGCCGGGCATCCCTCCATCACCGCCAGCCCCGTGGCGCGGTCCACCGTCTCGGTGACGACGCCGCGCGGCGGGGCCCACTCCAGCGGCGTGCGGCGCCGGGCGTACACGCGCTGCATGATGCGCCCCCACACCGGCGCGGCCAGCGTGCCGCCCGACGCGCCGCGCACGATGGTCTGCGGCTTGTCGAACCCGAACCACACCGCGGCCACCAGGTCGGGCGTGTAGCCCACGAACCACACGTCGGTGGCGGCGTTGGTGGTCCCCGTCTTCCCCGCGGCGGGGGCGCGGAAGCCGGCGGCGCGCACCGGGGTGCCGGTGCCGCGGTCCACCACGTCGCGTAGCATGCTGGTGAGGACGAAGGCGTCCGCCGGATCCACCACCTGCTCGCGGGCCTCCTCCGCCTCCCACAGCACGTCGCCCTCGCGGCTCTCCACACGGCGCACCAGGTGCGGCACCACGCGGTCGCCCAGGTTGGCAAAGGCCGCGTACGCCGCCACCAGCTCGATCGGCCTCACCTCGGCCGAGCCCAGCGCGACGGCGGGGTTCTCGGGGACGGGCGTGGTGATCCCCAGCGCGCGCGCCTGGTCCGCCACGCGCCCCATCCCCACCTCCTGCGCCAGCTTGACGGTGACCACGTTCTTGGAGCGGGTCAGCGCGTCGCGCACGGTGACGGGGCCGTCAAAGGTGCCAGTGTAGTTGCGCGGGCTCCACGTGCTGCCGCGCGACATCCGCACCTGGAGCGGGGCGTCGACGAACTTCTGCGTGGGCGGCACCCCCTGCCCCAGCGCCGCCAGGTACACGAACGGCTTGAACGCCGAGCCGGGCTGGCGCAGCGCCTGGAAGATGCGGTCGTAGTTGGAGTCCTCGTAGTCGCGGCCGCCCACCAGCGCCCGCACTTCGCCGTTGCGTGCGTCCATCACGACCGCCGCCCCCTGCAGGTAGGGAGTGCCCGAGTCGTCCTCGCCCGCCTTGCCGCGCGCGTACGTGGGATGGTTGTAGCTTCCGAACGCGCCCGACTCGATGGCGGCGGCCTGGCGCGCCACCTCGGACTCGGCGGCGGCCTGGGCGACGGGGTCGTAGGCCGTGTACACGCGCAGCCCGGCCGTGTAGAAGCGCTCGCCCACCCGGTCCTCCAGCTCGCGCCGCACCCGCTCCACGTAGTACGAGCCGCGCTGTCGCGTGTCCTTGTTGGGGCGCGACACCCGCATCGGCTCCTTCATCGCCGCCTCGGCCTCGGCGCGGGGGACGTAGCCGGCGTCGGCCATGGCGCGCAGAACGGTGTTGCGCCGGGTGCGCGCGGCGTCCTTGTTCTCGCGCGGGTTGCGCCGCGAGGGGAGCTGGCCGAGGCCGCCGATGGTGGCCGCCTCGGCCAGCGTCAGCTGCGACGCGGGCTTGCCGAAGTAGGTGCGCGAGGCCGCCTCCACCCCGTACGCCCCCTCGCCCATGTAGATGTGATTGATGTACAGCTCCAGGATCTTCTTCTTGTCGAAGGCCCGCTCGATCTGCCGCGCCACGCGGATCTCCATCACCTTGCGGCGGATGGAGCGCTCCGTGTACGGCAGCGCCTTGGGAAAGAGGTTGCGGGCGAGCTGCATCGTGATGGTGCTCCCCCCCTCCGACACGCCGCCGCGTTTGACGTTGGCGAAGAGCGCGCCGCCGAAGCGCTTCCAGTCCACGCCGCCATGGTCGTAGAAGCGCCGGTCCTCGATCGCCACGAAGGCCTGGGGGAGGTATTCGGGGACCGAGTCGATGGGGACCACGCGCCGGTTGGCGGTGGACAGGGTGCCGAACGGCTTCCCGTCCGCGTCCAGCAGCTCGGAGCCCTCGGCCTGGTACTGCTCCAGCTCGCTGACGGGCGCGCATCCTCCCAGTCCGCACGGCGCGAACCAGAGCCAGCCGAAGCCGACCACGAAGAGGGCGAGGATGGAGAGGAGCGCGATCTTGAGCTTGGGGTTCATTCTCGTCTCGGTTCCCCGACCCGCCGCGGCTCAGCTCATGGACGCTTCTCCGGCTGGGCGGGCTGGAGCTTGATGAAGTCTTCCGGCTGGGGCACGCGCGGCTGCCCGGGGAAGATGGGACGCCCGGGAAGCTCCGGCGTCGGATCGATGAAGCGCTCGGTGTTCACCGCGGGCGCCTCGCAGGTGGCCTCGGGTGCGTACCGGGCCGCGAAGTAGTCCGTGGTTCCACCGCCGTAGGGGCAGTCCGCGGTCAGCACGCGCCCCCCGCTCACCCGGCGCGCCACCACGCTGCGTGGACGGGGCCACGCGGGCGGCGTGGGCCGCGTTTCGTACGCTTTTCGCATAATCCGCGCCCACACCGGCACCGCCAGCGTTCCCCCCGTGGCGCCCCCCAGGATCGTCTGCGGGTTGTCCAGCCCCAGCCAGACGCCGGTCAGCAGATCAGGGGTGTACCCCACGAACCACACGTCTGTTGCGGCGTTGGTCGTCCCCGTCTTCCCGGCGATGGGGATGTCGTACGAGATCCCCCCGATGGCGGGATCGCGCACGCCGTACCCGGTGCCGCGGTCCACCACCTCGCGCATCATGTCCGTGATGAGCCACCCCACCGCCGGGTCCACCGTGCGGCGCGTGGGCGCGGGGGGCCGCCAGAGGAGCTTCCCCTGGTGGTCCTCCACGCGGGTGACGTAGCGCGGCTGCACCCGGTAGCCGCCGTTGCCGAACGTCGCGTACGCGGAGATCAGGTCGATGGGCTTCACCGCCGCCGCGCCGATGTACACCGAGGGGAAGCCGGGGATGGGGGTGCCGATCCCCGCGCGCCGCGCCAGGTCCTTGACCCGCTCGAACCCCGCGTCGCGCCCCACGCGGATGGTGGCCAGGTTGCGCGAGTTGCGCAGGGCGGAGCGTAGCGTCATGTGCCCGCCGTAGCGGCCGTCGTAGTTCTTGGGGCTCCAGGTGCCCACCGTCAGCGGCCCGTCCGAGACGGCGAAGAGCGGCGAGCGCCCCCGCTCCAGGTCCGCCGCGTAGACGAAGGGCTTGAAGACGGAGCCCGGCTGGCGGAGCGCCTGCGTGGCGCGGTTGAACTGCGACTGCTTGAAGTCGCGCCCACCCACCATCGCCATCACGGCGCCGGTGTTGGGGTCCATCACCACGGCCAGGCCCTGCAGGTAGGGGGTGTGGCGCACCGCCTGCCCCGGCTCCAGCCCCGCCGTGAAGCGCTCGTACGTCGGGTGTCCGTACCCGCCGTACGTCCCCTCCTCGATGGCCTTGAGCTGCGCCTCCAGCCCCTGCTCCACCGTCTGCTGCAGCACGGGGTCCAGCGCTGTGTAGATGCGCAGCCCGCCCGTGTAGAGCAGCTCGCCGAAGCGCGGCTCCAGCTCCCGCCGCACCTCCTCCACGAAGTAGGGGGAGCGTATGGCGTTGCGGGGGGGCGCCACCGTCACCGGCTGCCGCTGGAGCTCGGCGGCCAGGGCGGGGGTGATGACGCGCTCGCGGGCCATCATCTCCAGCACCCTGTTGCGGCGCCGCTCCGCGCGCTCGGGGTGCTCGCGCGGGTTGTACGCGCTGGGCGCCTGGGGGAGCCCGGCCAGCGTGGCCGCCTCCAGCAGGGTGAGCTTCGCCGCCGGCTTGCCGTAGTAGGTGCGCGCCGCCGCCTCGATGCCGTACGCCCCCGCGCCCAGGTAGATGTGGTTGAGGTACAGCTCCAGGATGCGGTCCTTGGAGAGCTTCCGCTCCATCTCCAGCGCCAGCTTGGCCTCGGCGATCTTGCGCCGCATGCTCTTCTCCCCCGCCGGAAGCTGCTGGGGGAAGAGGTTGCGGGCGAGCTGCATGGTGATGGTGCTGCCGCCCGTGGCCCCGAAGCCGCCGAGGATGTTGTCGCGGATCGCCCCCACCACGCGCATGGGATCGACCCCCTCGTGGTGGTAGAAGCGCGCGTCCTCGATGGAGACGAACGCCAGCGGCACGTAGCGCGGGAGCGACTTGATGGGGACGACGGTGCGCCGCTCGCGGTGGAAGGTGCCCAGGAGGGCGCCGCGCGAGTCGAGCACCTGGCTGGCCTGGCGCGGCGCGAAGTCGGCCACGGTGTCCGCGCTGGGGCAGGTGCCGGTGCAGGCGCGCGTCCACGCGGCCACCACGCCTCCGGTGCCGCACGACGCCAGCGTCACCAGCCCCAGCCCGATGACGATCTTGCGCTCCTGCCGGTTCCGCCACGCCGCGCGCAGCCGCTGCCCGCCGGCTCGTGCGCGCGCGCTCCACATGCTGGTGTCCACTCGCTGCATCCAGGCCACGGATCGATGCTCGTTCGGGTTCGGCTATCGGGTTGCTGGGTTATATAGATACAGCGAATCCGCCGCGGATGCCATTCCGGGCCCGCCAACAGCAGGGCCTCACGCGGGGACACGGAGGGAGATCCACTTCCTGAACGGAGCGCCCCCGCCGCCCCCGCGGCCTCGGAGCCCCGTGGTGCGGAGTGAAGGAGACGGGCTCTGCCGCGGTACACCGACCCATTCCATGTTGGAACACGGCATTGAGGGGAGCCCCGCCGCCGGGCCGTGGTTCCTCAGGGCCGGACCCCGTGGAAACCCCCGCACCCCCTACCGGAACATTGGAT
>JAUJMI010000308.1 GCA_030446945.1 Longimicrobium sp.
GTACACGCGGAACGTCATGTTGTCCCGCCGCAGCTTGTAGACCTTGGCGATGATCGCCTGCAGGATGGCGGCGACGCACACCGCCTCCTCCACGCGCGTGCACACGTCCAGGAAGCGGAACTCCAGCGTGGGGTACGCGTGGTGCGGGCGCAGGTCCCAGTAGATCTTGGAGCCGTCCGGGATGCAGCGCGTCTTGACCAGGTTCTCGGTGAGGTACTGGAAATCGGCCCAGTCGCGCATCACCCGCGGGATGCCCGTGCGCGGGAAGTTGCGGAAGATGACGCTGCGGTACGACTTGAGCCCCGTGTTCCGCCCCATCCAAAAGGGCGAGCTGCTGGTGAGGCAGAGGATGTGGGGGACGAAGTACCGGGCCACGTTCATGGCGTCGATCATGAACTCCCGCTCTTCGATGCCGATGTGCACGTGCGTGCCGAAGATGAGGAGCTGCTGCGCCAGGTCCGCCATGTCCTGCTTCACCCCAAGGTAGCGCTCCAGCGGGGTGATCTCCTGCGTCATCCAGCTGGAGAACGGGTGCGTCCCCGCCGCCACCACCTTGAGGTCCTTGCGGTCGGCGAGCTCCATCACCATCCCGCGCAGCCGCGTCAGCTCGATGCGGGCCTGAGCGGGGGTCTGGCAGATCGTGGTGCCCACCTCCACGATGGACTGGTGCAGCTCCGGCTTGATCTCGCCGAGGATGAGGTGGTCGTGGTCCAGGATCTCGGTGATGTACGACCGCAGCTCCCGGGTTTCGGGGTCGATGATCTGGTACTCTTCTTCGATGCCGATGGTCAGCGAGGGCGGCTTCATCGGTGCGCTCCTTCGTGGTTTGCGCGAATACGGCTCGGCTGAGAACGGGTACCGAAGGAAACGGGCCAGCGCGCCCTCACCGCGCCTCCACCAGCATCGTCGCCACGCTGGAGCCGCCGCCGGCGGTGACGTTGAGCAGCGGGTCGGTGGCGATGCGGGTGAGGCCGCCGTCGACGGTGGCGCCGCCGGTGATGAAGGGGGCCAGGTCCACCATGCGGTCGTAGATCCGCACCCCGCCGTCCACCCAGCTCGGGAAGGGCTCGGAGGGGAGGGGGATGCGCTCCTGCACCACGTACGGGGCCTCCAGGGCACCGCGCAGGGTGCGCTCCCACTCCTCGCCGCTCGCCAGCCAGCCGAGAACGATGCCGCGGCCGCCGTAGTCGTCGTTGGGCTTCAGCACCAGCCGCTCGCGGTTCTCCACCGCCCAGGAGAGGAGGTCGATGGAGGCGCCGTCCTTCTCCGTCTTCCGCTCTTCCACCACGCGCGTCCACGGGACGTGGGCGGCCACGGCGGCGCGCTCTTCGGAGGAGAAGAGGTGGGCGTTGCGCTCGTCGGAGAGGACGGCGAGCGACGCCTTTTTGTACAGCACCTTGCAGCGGAAGGGGTTGATCATGCACACCGCCCCGTCGCGCACGGCGCGCACCACGGGCGATTCCAGCCCCATCTGCTGCACCAGCTCGTCGATCAGGACGCGCTTGTAGATCAGGGTGATGTGGAAGTCGCCCGACATCAGCTTCCCCTCGCGGTACTCCACCATGCGCGGGTCTGCCAGCTCGCAGGCGATGCCGTGCTGCTGGAAGTACGACTGGAAGAGGCGGTGCTCGCTGCGCGTGGGGACCTCGTCCCAGTCCAGCACGCCGATGCGCGGCAGGTCGCGCATCCCCGTCCACTCGCGGAAGGCGCCCAGGAGCGCGTGCAGCACCCCGTGCTGCGCCGGGAGCGGCTGCACGGAGTGCGTGCGGAGGAACTCGCCCATCGCCGGCGTGGCGAGGAAGACATCCGAGAGCGCGTCCATGTACGCGGGCCCCGCCGGCGTCTCCGCGTTGTACTCGGTAAAGCGGAGCGACCCGTCGTCCGGGTCGAAGAAGGCGTCCAGCCGCGCCGTGGGGCTGGGCTCGCGGAAGCCGGGGTCGGCCCCCAGCAGCTCCTCCTCCCAGTCCAGGAGGCGGAACTGGCGGCGGAACTCCGCGTCGGCCATGGCGGCCTCGTGCGCGGTGTGGAAGGCGCGCATCAGCGTCTCCACCCCGGACCGGATATGACGCCACTGCGCGGGCGTCAGGAAGCGCGGCCGCAGCGCGCTGCACAGCGGCCGGTCCCCAAAGAACATCCCGCGCCGCCGGTGTTCCTCCTCCATGCGCGCGTGCGTGTCGGCCGCGAGGGCGCCGTCGTCCAGCAGGTCGTGGTAGCGGGCGACGGCTTCGCGCAGCGCGGCGGCCTCCCCGGTCACGCGGGGACGGGCGCGGAAGAGCCGTCCGGCACCGCATCCTGCACGGGCCCGCCCCCGCCGGTCCGCCGGCTGCCGGCGAAGAGCGACGCCCACCCCGCCTCGCGCACCTGCGGGCGCGGGTTCTTGGCCAGGCGGATCGTCATGTCCGCCATCGCCTTCACCACCCAATCGAAGTAGTGCGGCGTCAACGAGTTGACGTCCATGTCCGGCGCGGGGTTCATGAAGTCGATGGCGTACGGGATCCCGTCGCGCACCGCCCACTCCATGGAGTTCATGTCGTAGCCCAGCGCCCTCACCAGCTTCAGCGAGTCCTCCACCACGCGCCGGCCCAGCGCGGGGGAGAGGTGGCCGTGCTCCACGTGGTACTTCCGCTCGCGCGGGTCGTACTTGATGGGCATCACCACTTCCTGGCCCAGGCAGATGCAGCGGATGAACTGGTCCCACTCGATGAACTCCTGCACGATCATCGTCAGGAGCCCGCTCTCGTTGTAATTGTGGATCAGCTCGTCGATGGAGCGGCAGACGTACACGTCTTTCCACCCGCCGCCGTGCGCGTCCTTGAGGATGCAGGGCATGCCGATGTAGGCCGCGATCCCCTCCCAGTCCAGCGGGTAGCGCAGGTTGCGCAGCGACTCGTCGTGCACGATGCCGGGGATGTAGTCGCGGTTCGGCAGCACCATCGTCTTCGGGTGCGCGATCCCCAGCCTGGTGGCGAGCGCCGCGCCAAAGAACTTGTCGTCCGCCGTCCACATGAAGGGGTTGTTGACGACCTGGCAACCCTGCAGCGCCGCCTGCTTGAGGTACGTCCGGTAGAACGGCACCTCGTGCGAGATGCGATCGATGATCACGGCGTACGGGCAGGGCTCGTCCATCGCCGGCGCGCCGAGCTGCACGAACTCGGCGGTTACGCCCTCGTTGCGGCTGTTCACTTCTTCGATGAACGCGGGCGGGAACGACCACTCGCGGCCCACGATCAACCCGATCTTCAGCGTCATCGGCGGTGTCTCGGTTGGGGAAAAAGTGCCAAGTGCCTAATGCCCAGTGCTCAGTGTGCGGCTCGCGCGGGGGTGCGCTGCGCGTCGGGAGCGTCGAGGCGGGCGGCGCTCCGGATGGCATCCGCCAGCGCCTCGGGCTCGTCGCTGCCCAGGCGAAAGGTGGCGCCGCTCTTGAGGCGGAACTCGATTCCGGGGCCGCTCGCGACGTTGTAGAGCAGGCCGTGCCGGGTGAAGCGGATGCCGGTGCCGTCCCAGAAGGAGTTTTGCACCGTCCGCACCGCGTCGATCCGCCCCAGCGGCCAGCTGTAGCGCGGCCACCCGCTGCCGAACCAGGCGCGCAGCTCTCCGTCGGCCACCTCCACGGTCATCCGGCGGAAGATCCAGCACGCCCACGCCAGCAGCACCGTCAGCCCCAGCATCAGCGGCCAGATCACGGGATCCGTCCAGACGAGCCCGGCGAGCAGCACGGCGAAGACCGCGAAGCTGACCGCGGCGGTGCGCGAGCGTTGCGTGTGGCGGTACACGGTCAGTCACTCCCGCCGATGTACTGGCGGAGCATCCGCTCCCAGTACGGCCAGTCGTGCGACCAGCCGTCCCACAGGCGCAGGGCGTTGCCCACACCCTTCTCCCACAGGATGCGCGACAGGTACTCCACGTTGTCGACGTTGGGGTCTTCGCGGCCGGTGGCGAGGATGATGTCCATCCGCCGCAGCCCCTCCAGCTGCTCGTGGTGCAGGTGCTGGACGAAGTGCGACGGGTTGTGCGCGTACACGGTGGCGTCCATGTGCCCGTCCGCGAACTGGCTGATGTCGTACAGCCCGCTCATCCCCAGCACCCGCCCGAAGAGGTGCGGGTGGCGGAAGGCGATGTCCACCGCGTGATAGGCGCCGAAGCTGGCGCCCGTCGCCATCAGGAACGGGTTGGGGTTCTTTTGCCAGGAGAGGGGGAGCACCTCGTGCAGCACGTAGTCCTCGTACTGCTGGTGGCGCCGCACCCGGTCCGCCGGGTGCTTCCACCGCGCGTACCAGCTCTCCTCGTCCACGCTGTCCAGGCAGTAGAGCTGGAGCCAGCCGTTGCGCAGATGGTCGCCCAGGGCCTCCGTCATCCGCCGGTCTTCCCACTCGTAGTAGCGCCCCCTGGAGGTGGGGTAGACGAGCACGCGCGCGCCCGCGTGCCCAAATACCAGCAGATCCATGTCGCGCCCGAGCGACGGGCTGTGCCAGCGGTGGTGCTCGCGGTGCAAGGGGATCGAAGCTCCGGCTGCCTTGTGGACGGCTCGTTTCAGGATGACGCGGCGGCACCGCAAGCCCCGCGCCGGGGGCCCTCACCCCCGCTCGTTCCTCTCCGGCTCCTGGCTGCGCCCGTCTGGCGCCGCGACGCTGAAATCCATTCGCGCGTCCTCCAGCGACACCGCGTCCAGCCGCACCTGGATGCGCCCGCCGATCTCTGGCGCCGCGCCGCCGCCCGCCGCCTGCACCCGGACGGCGGGCTCCTCGATCTGCACCTCCACCTGGTCGCCGCGCGTGTCCAGAACGGTGGCGGGGAAGAGCTTGCCTTCGCACCCGCGCAGCGTCCACGCCTCCGCGATGTCCACAACGCCGCGCTCCAGCTTGTTGGCTCGCGTCTCGGTGTCGTTCATGACTTTGGGGAGGCGGCAGAGCGTCTCGACTTCCGCGGGCGAGGGACGGCGGCCCGCCTCCAGCT
>JAUJMI010000309.1 GCA_030446945.1 Longimicrobium sp.
CGAGCTGGCGGCGGTGATCCGCGAGCTCAACGCGTTCGTGAACCTGATCCCCTTCAACCCGATCCCGGGGACGGAGTGGCGCCCCTCCAAGCGGCAGCGCCTCAACTACTTCGTGGAGCGCCTGGAGTCGCGCGGCATCTCGGCCTTCGTGCGCGAGAGCCGCGGCAGCGACATCGCCGCCGCCTGCGGCCAGCTCCGCGCCGAGGTCACGCAGGGGCGCACGCCGGTGCAGATGGGGTCGATCTGACGCACCGGGGCCGCGTGGCCGGGGCGGCATCGCCGGCGGATGCATCCCGATGAATCCCCGGCTGGAACCACCGGTAGCCGGCGGAAGCCGGCTCGGATGCCGCAACATAGGATGGAGTCCGCGGAGGCGGACTTTGTGCTTTTGTTGCCGCGGAGTTCACTCGCCACTGCCGCTCGGCACCACCAATCCCCGCCTACTCGCCGGCGGCTTCCAGCACCCGCGCACGCGGCTCCGGGCTGATGCGGAAACCGGCTTCGCTGGCGAGCGCGTCCAGAAGCGGGCGCACATCCGTAATCAGGTTGCGCTGCTTCGCTTCGACGAGAGCGCCCAGGCCGACGACGCGCCTCCCAAGCCGCAATGCAGACGACCGCGCCGCTCACTCCATCAGCAGCAAGTCCGCATCCGATGCGACCGCGAGGGCGATCGCTTCCGCTTCTCCGACGTCCAGATGCAGCGAAAGAGCCGCGACGAGCAGGTGGTCGTTCACCGCTCGAACCTGTATCCACGCCGCGCTCCGCACCTCCGCCGCACCAGGCGCCTCAGAGCGCACGGAGGCGGCTTCGTCGTGAACCGCTCGCGGAACGAGAACCTCGCCGTAAAGCTGCCGCAGGAGTCGAGCTTGCCGACGAGTGCGAGCGCGATGAGCGCTGAAGTGTCGCTGACGACGATCACAGCCGCCCGATCTCGCGCAGCGTCTGGAGATCGGCCTCGAACTCGGGGACGTCGTAGTGGATGGTGATGTCCCTGCTGGCGAGCAGGTGCTGGAATCGCGCGATGTCCTGCCCCGCGAGGCGCGCGGCCTGCACCAACGTGACACGCTCACGTTCGAAGAGCATGACGGCGATTTCCTGCCGCAGTTCCTCACATGCGCGCCGCAACGAGAACGTCGTCCGAGATCATCACGCTCAGGCGTCCGTCTCCGTGGGATCGAGAGGCCGTGCGTACCCCGCCGTACGCAGCAATCCGTGTGCTCCAGCTTTCAGCTTATCTGCGAACCGCGGTCAGATCCCGGATCCGGCGGCGGACGGCGTCGGCTTTGCCGGTGCGCTCGAGGGCGGCCCAGAGGCGCTGGAGCGTTTCGGCGTCGACGAGGCCCGGCGGGGAGCCCTGCGCGGGGCCGGTGAGGCCCTCGGCGCGGCGGAAGGCGTCGACGGCGGAGACGGCTTCCTGGGTGTAGACGTTGGCGGTGCTGTCGCGCGCCAGTTCGGGCTGGGCGGGTCGATAGTGGCCGAGCGCGTGGAGGATCAGCTTGAGCTGCCACACGTCCGAGCCGGTGAACTGCTGGAGGGTGCGGAAGCCCAGCGTCTCCGAAATCGTGTTGTAGATGCGGCGCAGCTCGGCAACGGGCTCGGCGTGCTCGCAAACGTTGATGTCGGCCGTGACCTGGTCGGGGCGGCGGGAGCGGCCGGGGCGCGGGTCGGCCACGATTACGGCGGCGGATTGGGCGCGCCCCTTTCGCGCGTCACCGCCGGCGGCGTGCCCCGCGGCGAGCGCCTCGATCAGGCGGTCGGCGAGGTGGCGACCGCTTGGCTCGGTCGCTTCGAAGCTGCGGGCGACGGCGGCGAGCACTTCGGGGCCGACCAGGAGGTTGCCCTGGGTCACGTAGTTGCGCCCGGCGCGGTTCCCGGCCCACGGACTGTTGCCCGTCCCGGTGTGCTGCGCGGATGCGCCGTTCAGCGCTATCACGCCCACCTGCCGCTGCGCGGCGAGCGTGTCCGCGGCCAGCGTCTGGCGCAGCGCCTCCGCGGGGGCGACGCCGCGCGCCAGCAGGCCGAGCAGCTCGGGGCCGTACTCCACGCGCGTGAACGCCTGCGTCGCGACAGCGCCGACGCCCGCGCGCACGTGCGGCACCGCGTTCCCCACGCACGCCACGCGCGTGGTGACCGCGACTCCGGTTTCGCCCGTGGACGGGTCCACCGCGGCGATGGAGAAGGTGCTGAACCGCAGGGGATCGCCCCAGGCGGCGGGTTCCTGCGCGGTGAGCGGGGTCGCCAGGAGGAGCGGAACGCACAGGTGGATCGGGCGCATGGGTCGACGGTGCGGGTGGCGGAGGATGGTGGCGCTCAGAGGGACTGCAACTGCGAGGCTCACAGAGAGACACGGAGGCACCGAGGAAAGATCAGAGAGTTCTCGCTGTGCCTCTGTGTCTCCGTGTGAGATCAGGGAACCTTGGGAACGCTCCAGTCCCTGCCGAGCACCACGGTCGCGTCGAGGTAGAGGTTGGAATCGGGGCGGGCGGTGACGCGGCGGATGCCCACGGCGTCGGCCACCTGGCGCGCGACTTCCATCCTGCCCACGCGGTCCAGGACGACGGAGGAATCGGGCGGGAAGCCCTGGCCGTTGCCGAACTCCTTCACGTCGAAGCCGCGGTCGCGCAGGACGCGGGTGGCCTCGCGCGCCAGGCCGGGGCGGCCGGAGGCGTTGAGCACCTGCACGCGCACGCGCTCCTCCGGCACCGCGTCCGTGGCGGTGGCGACGGCGGGGGAGCCGGTGGCGCGGACGGGGGCGGCGGCTCGCGAGCCCGGGTTGCGGTACTGCGCGGCAAAGGAGCCGATCAGCACCGCGACCACCACGAGCGTCGCGAATATCCCGAACGTCTGGAGCCGGCCGCCCGCCGGCTTACGCTTCGCTTTCGACCTGCTCATACAGGGCCTGCGTTTCCGGGTGGGCGGTGCCGCCTTTTCCCGTGATGTGCTTCCAGCGCAGGCGCACCACCTCGCGGAAGATGGCGTCCATGTCGCCCGGCATCCGCGCGCGCAGCGACCCGGTGTACTCCGGGTCGAAGGTGCGGCCCGGCTCCAGGAAGTCCGCCAGGTACAGCGCCCGCCCCAGCTTGCCGAAGCGCGGCGAGCCGAGCGTGTGGAAGCGGATCGCCTCGCACATCTCCGGGTCCAGGTCGTCTTTGAGGCGCACCGCGGCAGCCGGGCCGTGGAGCAGCTTGCCGGGCAGCGGGCGGAAGAGGAGCGGTACTCCGGGACGCAGCTCCTCCGGGTCTGCCTCGCGCAGGACGTCGTGGAGCCACCCGGTGGCCGTCCAGCGCTTCACGTCCCGCTCGGGAAGGGCGAGCGCCTCGGCCCACTCGCGCATCAGCGCCGCCACGCGCCCCATGTGGGCGCGCCGCTTCTTCCCCGCGCGTGCCCACTCCGGGAGCTCGCCGAGGGCGGCGCCCTCCACCAGCGGCGAGAGGGGTGCGGCGTCAGTCGAACCCGCGGCGGACATGAGGCTCCAGGATGGCACGGTTGCGGATGGAGGTGTGCGACAGGTAGTTGAAGCCCTTCAGCTCGACGCCGCTCCCCACCCAGCTGTTTACGATGCGGCAGCACGGCCCCACCACCGTCTCCGCGCCGATGGTGGTGCGCCCCTCCAGCACCACGCCCGGGTAGACGATGGTGTCGCGCCCGATCCCCACGTCCACGTCCACCAGCACGGACTGCGGGAGGAGGAAGGTGACGCCCCCCTCCATCAGCTTCTGCACAAGGCCGTCGCGGATGGCGGCCCCGGCGCGCGCCAGGTCCGCGCGGGTGGCGACGAAGGAGGCATCCGGGTCGCTGCGGTCCGCGGCGCTGGTGCCCTCGCCGTCGTCGTAAAACGCGACGGGGCGGCCGGCCCCATCGACTGCGCAGGCGGAGATCCCCGCGTCCAGGAGGCGCTGGAAGGCCGGTCCGGCGCAGGGGGCGGCGGCGTGCACCCGAAGCGCTCGGCCCTCCGACGGCGTCTCCTCGCCGGGCGCGGCCACCTCCACGCGCCCCGGCAGATCGGCGAAGAGGTCGGCCGAGGACGCGTGGGGGTCCATCACCACCACCACGCGCTCGGGGGCGGGGACCAGCGAGGCCACGGCGCGCACGGTGTGCCAAACGAGCGGCCTCCCCGCCACCGGGTGCAGGTGCGCGGGAAGGCTGGAGTTCAGGTCGTCCGACCCCGGCTCCGTCAGGGGCAGCACGACGCCGGTCCAGGGGCCCATGGCGGTCAGGACGGCAGGGCCCGCAGCGCGTCGCGCGAGATGCGGTTCTGCTCGTCCACGAAGATGAACCGCGGGCGGTAGCGCGCCATCTCGGCCTCGTCGTACTGCGCGTAGGAGATGACGATCACCCTGTCGCCCGGGTGCACCAGGCGCGCGGCGGCGCCGTTCAGGCAGATCTCGCCCTCGCCGCCGGTGCCGGGGATGACGTAGGTCTCGAAGCGGGCGCCGTTGTTGACGTTTACCACCGAGACCTGCTCGTAGTCCAGCAGGTCCGCGGCTTCCATCAGCACGGGATCGAGGGTGATCGACCCCACGTAGTTGAGATCCGCGCCGGTGACCGTCGCCCGGTGGATCTTGGATTTGCACATCGTGCGCAGCATCGGGCCGTCCCCTTTTTCGTCGAGTGACCCCTCAGGGCAGGATCGCGTTGTCGATCAGCCGCGTCCTGCCGACGCGCGCCGCCACGGCCAGCACCGTGCCGGGCACGGCCCTCTCCACCCCTTCCAGCGTGCGCGGATCGACCACCTCCGCGTACTCGGGCTCGACCCCCGGCACCGCCATCTCCTTCCACAGCGCGGCGCGCAGCGTGGCCGCGTCCGCCTCTCCGGCACCCCACAGCGTGCGGGCCCGCTCCAGCCCGCGCGAGAGCGCGAGAGCGCTCTCCCTTTCCGACGCGGAAAGATACAAGTTCCGGGAGCTCATCGCCAAGCCGTCCGGCTCGCGGACGATGGGCGCCA
>JAUJMI010000310.1 GCA_030446945.1 Longimicrobium sp.
TCCATCTGCGAGTGCCCAGCGCCTCGTGCGAGTTATCGCGCCCATCCCCCCTTTGTCATCCTGAGGAAACCGCCTCGCCGAACACCGCGGCGCCCCTCCGAACTCCTGCGGCGGGCAAAGGACCTAACCCGCGAGACAAGGGAACGGCGCGACTCGACGGACCTCTCGACACCCGTAGTAGATCCGTCGCTCCGCGCCACAGTCCCGTTGCAGTGCAAGTTCTGCGCAGCGCTTCGCTCAGGATCACAAATGGAATGGGTGAGACCTGATGCAGGCGGTGACGCCTGCCCGCTGTCCCCTTTCCCCTGATCCTCCCTTACCGTTCCCCATTCCCCATTCCCCCGCCCTCACGCACTCCCCCGCACCACCCGCTCCAGCACTTCCCGCAGCTCCACGCCATGCAACGACTCCAGCCGCAGCGAGTGGTCGCCAAAGGCGAGGGCGGCGGTCACGGGGTTGGGGACGACGACACAATACATCCCCGCGCGGCGCGCGGCCAACGCGCCGTTGGGCGAGTCCTCGATGGCGACGGCGCACGAGGCCTCGACGCCCAGACACTCGAGGGCGCTCAGGTACAGGTCGGGCTCGGGCTTCACGCGCCGCACGTCGTCGGCGGTGCGGACACAGTCGAAGAAGCGGCGCAGCCCCAGGCGATCCAGCTGCCCCTCCACCCACTCGCGCGAGCCGCTGGAGGCGATCCCCAGCCGCAGCCCCCCGGCGTGCGCGGCGGCCACCGCATCCTCCACGCCGGGGAGGGCGCCCACCTCGCGGATGCGGTCGAAGAATCGCTCGCGGCGCAGGCGGTTGAGGGCGTCGCGGTCGTGCTTCCGCCCGGTGCACTCCTCCAGGTACCCGATCGGGTCGAAGTAGCCCGCCTCGCGCCCCACACAGTCCGCCCACACCGCCAGCGGCAGCTCGGCGCCGTGCTCGGCGAAGAGGTCGCGCGCCACACCGTACACGTGGCTCTCGCTGTCGAGGATGGTCCCGTCGAAGTCGAACACCACCGCCTGGATCAACGCCCCGCTCCGCGCCGTGAGGGAAGGCCGCCTGTGCCGCCGCCGGGCCCACCGCTTGCACGACGCGGGCCCTCCGAATCGCCAGGAACATACAAGGGGTGCGGATGGCCGACGAACAGAAGTACGACGTGATCGTGGTGGGGGGCGGCCCTGCGGGGCTGATGGCCGGGCAGTGGCTGGCGCGGTACCAGCGCCGCGTGCGCATCATCGACGCCGGCGACGGGCGCAACGCCGTCACCTACGGCGTGCACGGCTACTTCGGGGTCTCGGACCCCACCCCGGGCGAGCTGCGCCGCATCGGGCAGGAGCAGGCGCGCGGCGCCGGCGCCGAGTTCGGCCACGGATGCGTGGAGAGCATCGAGGGCGAGAAGGACGACTTCACCGTCACCCTCTCCGGCGGCGCCGCCCTCAAGGCTCGCCGCGTCCTGCTGGCCACGGGCCTCAAGGACATCGTCCCCGAGACGCCGGGGCTGCTGGACTTCTACGGCCAGAGCATCTGGCACTGTCCGGACTGCGACGGCCCGGAGGTGGTGGGCAAGCGCGTGGCGGTGATGGGATGGGGGGAGGGAATCGCCAAGTTCTGCATGTACGTGATGACCTGGTCGCGCGACCTCGTCCTGCTGACCGACAGCCACGCCGCCGACATGAGCACCGAGGCGCTGGAGGCGCTGGCGGAGCACGGCATCCCCATCCGCCGCGAGGCCGTCATCCGGCTGGAAGGCGAAGGGACGCAGGTGCGGCGGGCCGTCTTCCACGAGGGCCCGCCCGAGGAATTCGAGGCGGTCTTCTTCCACATCGCCAGCGGCGCCGCGTCACCCCTCGCCGCCGACCTGGGGTGCAAGCTGGACGAGGACGGCGCGCTGGAGGGGATCCTGGACGTCGACAAGGAGTTCCAGACCAGCGTCCCCGGCGTCTACGCCGCGGGCGACATCGTCCCCGGCTCCCGGCTCGTCATCCGCGCCGCCTCCGAGGGCGCCCGCGCCGCCCTCGGCATCCACAAGTCGCTGATCGGCGAGGCGCGGCGGATCGGGTGAGGTGCCCCGCGCCGCAAGGTGAGCACGGGCAGCCACGCGGGGCGGCCCCCACGTCGTTGGTGCGTTTTGGCGAGGACCGTAGCGGGGGCAAGGGTGGGCAGACACGCAGGTCTGCCCCTACCGGCCGCTGGCGTGGAAGGCGTGAGATTCCAGACGCGGCAAGGGCGGGCGCGATGAATCGCGCCCCTACGTCGCAGGCTGCCCCCCGCCCCCTGCCGTTCCCCATTCCCCATTCCCCTACCTCGACTGCGTATCCGCCCGCCGCTCGATCGGCGCCTCCTCCGGCCACAACCGATTGCGCCCCTTGAGCATCGGGGCCAGAGCCGCTAGCATTCCCGAGATGGTCTGGAAGCGGGCGCGGGGGTCGGCGTCCAGCGCGCGGAGGATCATCCCCTCCAGCTCGGCCGGGATCTGCGGGTTGTGCTGGCGCGGAGAGACCGGGGCCTGGCAGATCTGCGGATAGCGCGTCTCCAGCTCGCGCGTGGTCAGCGCGCGCGGCGTGTCGTCCGGGTTGGGCGCCGCCCTGTGCGCGGGCGGCTCCTCCGAGTCCTCGTCCCAGAAGTCCTCGTCGTCCTCCTCCGGCTCCTCGTTGGGCCACCGCCCCGTCAGCAGCTCGTAGAGAAGCGCCCCCAGGCCGTACACGTCGGTGGCGGGGGAGAGCGGCTCCTGCCTCACCTGCTCCGGGGCCATGTACGGCGCCGTCCCCAGCCGGTCGGTGGGGCGGCTGGTGAGCTTGATGGGGCGCACCACGTCGAAG
The DNA here is from genome assembly GCA_030446945.1 of Longimicrobium sp. Taxonomy (GTDB): domain Bacteria; phylum Gemmatimonadota; class Gemmatimonadetes; order Longimicrobiales; family Longimicrobiaceae; genus Longimicrobium. The sequence goes on from JAUJMI010000310.1 coordinate 2,808, forward strand.
TCCAGCAGCACCGGCACCCCTTCGCGCAGGTGGATGTTGGCCGGCTTCAGGTCGCGGTACAGGTAGCCGCAACGGTGGAGGTAGTGCACGGCGGCCCCCACGTTCATCACCGCGCGGATGGCGTCGGGCACGTGGAGGCGGCGCTTGGGCATCGCCTCCAGAACGTCGAAGAGCGAGGGGCCCGCCAGGTACTCCATCAGCAGGTACGACCGCCCCTCCGCCACCCCGCTCCCGAAGAGCTGCACGATGTTGGGGTGGCGCAGCCGGTGGAGGACGCGCGCCTCGTTGCGAAAGGAGGCCGGCGCCCTGGCCCCCGCGAACTCCGGGTGCACCACCTTGCCGGTGAGCGCGCACCAGTGGCGGTTGCTCCACACCTGGTACAGCTCGGTCATGCGGCCGCGGGCCAGGTGCCCGATCACCGTGAGCTCGCCGATGCGGTCGCCCACCGCGAGGGAGAAGTCCGCCTTGGGGCGGGCGGGGTCGTGGGTCCAGCGGCGCGCCGCCACCAGCCCCTGGTAGCGGGCCCGCGCGATCCCGGGATCGGCCATCTGCTTGGTCCTTCGTGAGATCCGTCGTTGGACGTCCGGAGCGGCCGTCCGTGAGCGTTCTCCACCACGCAACGCCCGTACCCCGTGCGGAACCCTGGTGGCGGCGCAGGGTAGCTTGTATCGTGAACATTCACCCAGGAGAGATCCACATGAAGCGCAACCACGTCTTCGCGGCGCTCGCCGCCGGTGCCGTGCTGCTGGCGATCGCCGCGCGCCCCGCGCGTGCGCAGGAGTGGCGTCCGCCCAGCACTTCCATGCCCGCGATGCCCGCCTCGGGCGAGGTGAACGACGGGTGGGCCGGGGGCCAGGCGAGCTGGCTTATGGGCCGCCGCGGCGCGGTAAAGGCGAGGGCGGAGGGGGGCGGCCGCCAGGCTCGCTTCGTCCGCTTCAGCGCCGACGACATGCGCACGCTGGCCGCCTGGTCGGACCGCAACGGCGACGGCCGCTGCGACATGGTGGAGGTGTACCGCGACGGCGCCCTGGCCGCGCAGGTCATCGACCCGGACTACGACGGCACCGCCAACGTGATGCGCGTCTACGGCGCGGACGGGAAGCTGGTCCGCGAAGAGCGGCTGTAACACCTCCGCGCACCCGCCCGTGAGCGTCCCGCACGAGGCGCTGCGGGCGGCGTACCTGGCGACCACCTGGTCGGTCCGCACCCCCGGGGGCACGCTTCGCCTGGCCTCCGGCGGTCCCGCTCCGCGCCCGCTCCGTCCCGCCGCCATCGTCACCGCCTACAACCCGGCCTCCGTGCGTTCTTCGCCGGCCGAGAACCGGGCCGCCGCGCGCCGCCTGCTGGACGAGGTGGCGGCGCTGCGGGTGCCGTGCCTCCCCGCGCGCGCCCACGCCCCCGACCCGCGGTGGAACGAGCCCGGCGTCGCCCTGCTGGGCCCCGCCGCCCTCGACGCAGCCGTGCGCCTGGGTGTCGCGTGGCGTCAGAACGCCATCCTCACCGTCGACGAGGCCGGCCTGGTCTCCCTGGTCGCCACGCGGCCCGGCTTCTGCGGGCGCGGAGTCGGGGAGGTGATCGGGTGAGGCGGGGGATGGGGAATGGGGAATGGGGAATGGGGAATGGGGAACGGCAGAGGGGACAGGGGACAGCGGACAGCCCCCCACGCTGTCATCCTGAGAGAGCCGCGTCGCCGAACCCCGCGGGACGCTCCAAACTCCTGCGGCGACCGAAGGATCTAGCCGGCGAGGCAAGATGATGGTGGGGAACGACGAGCCCCTCGACAGGCGCAGTATGATCCTTCGCTCCGCGCCACGGTTCGGAGTACGGGAGAGGACGGAGAAGCGCGTCGTTTCAGGATGACAAAATGCGTCGGACGTGCGCTGCCCCGCCCTTGAGTCCGCGAAGGCGGACTTCGCGTGGGTCCAGCGGCGAATCTATCCGCTCCTGGACGTCTGCTCCTGGACATCGCTCCCGGACATTCCGCTCCCCGACATTGCGCTCCTGGAACTCGCACCCGGAAAGCGGCCTCCGCCCATTTCCGAAGGCACGGGCAGCCACGCGGGGCTGCCCCTCCGATTTGGGTGTGCACGGCGGGCGTCGGCGGGGCGTCAGGCACGGGCGTGATGAATCACGCCCCT
>JAUJMI010000311.1 GCA_030446945.1 Longimicrobium sp.
ACCCCGTGGAGGACCACGCCTTCACCCGCCCCGAGTCGTGGGCGGACGAGTACCGACGGATCTATGAGTTGTTCGAGAGGACGTTGCGGTGAACTGAGGGGGAATGGGGAACGGGAGGGGACACGGGACAGGGGATAGCAATCGGCCGATTTGCCCGCTCCCCCCGCTCTGCGGGGGCACAGGGCGGTTGAGGGGGAGAACTGTGCCCCTGCCACGAGTTCCGTGGTAGGGGCGCGATTCATCGCGCCCGTGGCCGGCGCTGCTCCGGCGCCCGTCACACGGACCGATCTCTCGTAGGGGCAGAACGGAGGCATCGTCGCGCGATGCCCCCCGTCCCCCGTTCCCCTGCCCCTGTCCCCATCCTTCCGGCCCGGACCTTGCCCATTCACCACCTGCTGGAGCGATCCGGCGGCGGAGCACTTCCGTAACCAATTGCCTGTAATACTTTTCGGCACGCGCGTTGCACTTGAGGACTCAACACGGGACAGGTCAGCATGCAGGCGGAGCGACGGAGGGCCGGCGCACCGCAGACACCCAGGAGGGACCCATGAACCGCATCGACCGTGAGCTTTCCGACGCGCTTCCGCAGCCCAAGGGTCCGTTCACGGACGCCGAAGCGCTGGAGCTCCTGATGGCGTACCGAAAGGACCCCTCCAATGTCCCCTGCCCCATGTGCGGCCCGGGGAACATCGAGGTCCTCGCCTTCATCGAGCCGCAGATCGACCCAAACGGCTTCGCCTCGGTCACCGACCCCGAGGGCGAGTACGCCGCCGCGCTCTACTGCCACAAGTGCTTCCGCGCGGTGGGCATCCTGGCCGGCGTGGGGCGCGAAGAAGGGTGATCTCCCGCCCCCCCGCAGGGGCCGCAAGACACGCTGATCTGTCCCGACGCAGGATCCCCGGAGCGGAGCGCACCATGTAGTGCTCCGCTCCTGTTTTTGTGAGGACCCTTCTCCCCCGGCGCCCTCACCGCCCCGCGGACCGCAACCTCGCAGCGGCCGCCCCGCGTGGCTGCCCGCGCCCTCCACCATTCCACACGAGCCACCCCGCCTCTCCTCCGCGTCGCCGCGTGAGACTGCCGTTACAGAACCGGCGCACACACGAAAGCGGGGGCGCGGCCGATGAAGCCGCGCCCCCGCCGCCGCTCCACGAACCGCCTTACCGCGTTACCGCGTGACGCGCGTGCTGCCGGAAAGCAGCGCCATGGGGCCGAAGGTGGGGCGGCCGAGCGGGCCGGCATCCACGCCGACGGTGCCGTTCAGGCGGTAGTTGATCGAGCGGCCGGTGACGGCGTTCAGGATCACGCCGCCCAGCGAGGGAACGTCGCTGAAGCTGATCGCGATGTCCAGCGGCACCACCGTCTCGCCGCGGGCGGCAAGGGGGACGCCGAGCGGGAAGTTCACCTGCGCCGCCTGGCGCCCTTCCAGCTCCAGCTGCCCGGCGAGAGTGCTCAGCGTGAGCGCCAGCGGATTGGGGTTGGTGACCCGCGCGTACAGGCGGATCGCCGCGCCCCCGGTGGGGCGGCCGGGGCCCGGCGGCAGTAGCCGGAGCTGCGCCTGCTGGTTCTGGTCCACCTGGAAGGTCGGGGCGCTCAGGAGGGCGCCCAGGTTGCCCACCGATGCGCAGCCGGAAAGCACCGCCAGGAGCGGCAGGAGCAGCGCCTGGCGCCGGAACGGGATCGTGCGTCGCGTATACATCTTCTTTCCCCTCATGGAGATGCGCACCTACGGACCGCCGCGGCGGCCACCCGCGCCTCCACCTTTGCAAGAGCGGAGCCCCACACGCCGCCGCGCCTGCGGAGGAGCGGAAAAGCGGCGCGGCTGCACGCATCGGGGGCGTTCCGGCTGGAATGGAAGGTGCATGGGGACGCGGTTCCCGAATCCGGGTGCGCCCGCCGCAGGGGACAGTCGGCGGCGCATCCGGGGGACGGACGGTGCGGAACGGGCGGCGCCGCACGGCGCGGCTACAGGCGAACGGACATCACGAGGAGGGAGCGGTGGACACGGACATGACGCAGCCCGGGGGCGGGGCGGCACCCGCGGTGTCGGAGATCGTCGACGGGCTCAACGACCTGCTCCAGCTCAACCACGACGCGATCGGCGCGTACGACATCGCCATCGAGAAGCTGGCGGACCGCGACCACGCGAACCAGATCCTGGGCTTCCGGCGCGACCACGAGCGCCACATCCAGGAGCTGAACGAGCTGGTGGCGGCGCTGGGCGGCGAGGCCAAGAACCAGCCCCACCTCACCGGCCCGTTCAAGCAGGCGCTCCAGAGCCTCGGCGCCCTCGGCGGCGACCGGGGGGTGCTCGCCGCCTTCCGCCAGAACGAGCTGCAGGTGCGCAGCAAGTACGAGCTGTACGCCGCCAAGGCCAACCACTGGCCGCAGAACGTGAAGCGCGCCATCGACCGCAACGCGCTGGACGAGGAGCGGCACTACCGCTGGGTGGCCGACGCGCTGCAGGCGATGGGCGTGGGGACGGGCGAAGGCGCGGAGATCGATGCCGCCACCGCCGCCCGCGAGCGCACGCTGGTGACCGGCACCACGGTGGAGAACGCGGTCGAGGCGATCGTGGACGCGGCCGGGGTGGCGCGCGAGCGCATCGTGGACGCGGCCGGCACCGCGCGCGAGCGCCTGGCCGACGTGGCGGGAACGGCGCGCGAGCGGGCCACCGACCTCGCCGGCACCGCGCGCGAACGGGCCTCCGAGCTGGCCGGCACCGCCCGCGAGCGCGTCAGCGGCCTGGCGGAGAGCGTGCGCGGCCACGGCGGCGCCGAGGGGAGCACCGGGGGCGGCAACCGCATCTCGGGGCTGCTGGACATGGAAGAAGGGCCGCTCGCCGGGCCGGTGGGCCGGGTGCGCGGCGGAGTGGGAACCGCCCGCCAGGGCGCGGTGGACGCGACCTCCACGCTCGAAGAGCGCATCCGCGAGAAGCCGGTGCAGATGCTGCTCATCGCGGGGGTGGCGGGATTCTTCGTCGGACGTCTACTTCGATAGGAGCAACGATCCATGGATGAGACTCGTGATCCGTTCGGGGCAGACCGGACGATGAACGATGCGGACCGGCTTCCGGCCGGGCACGCCCTTCCCGGCGCCGACGTGCGCCCGGGGGACTCGACGATCTACAACACCGGCTCGGAAGTGGCGGGCGGCACCGGGGCCGCGGGAGGCACGTCGGGCGCCGCCGCACCGGACGATCCGGACGCCACGCGCGCCGAGATCGAGCAGACGCGCGCCCGAATGTCGGAGACGATCGACGAGATCGAGGAGCAGCTTCTCCGCCGCAAGCAGACGCTGGAGGAGAAGCTGGACGTGAAGGCGCAGGTGCGCGAGCGCCTCGCCCCCGTTCGCGAGCGGCTTGCTCCGATTCAGGAACAGGTGCACCGCCGACCGCTGGTGGTCTTCGGCGGCGTCTTCGGCACCGGGCTCCTCCTCGGCCTCCTCACCGGCGGCGATGATGATGACGACGACCGGCCGCGCCGCTCGGTCCGCGACGCCGAGTACGAGGGCGGGACGGACGTGCGCGCGCGCCGCTGGGAAGAGCAGTCGCGCCGGCTGATGCGGCAGAACGGCGAGCAGGAGGAGGAGCTTCGCCGCCTCCGGGCCCGCCTGGAGGAGGCCGAGCGCCGCGCCGCCCGCGACCAGGAGCGGCAGGCCGGCGGCGGCGGATGGCGCAGCTCGCTCGGGAGCGCCATCGGCGGGATCTTTGGCGGGCTCCTCGGCCAGATCCGCGGCCGCCCCGAGGAGGAGGAGTACGACGTGGAGGTGGAGGTACGCGCCACCGGCGGCGCCTACGACAACTACTCGCCGTCCACCTCGTACGAGTCGGGCGCCTACCCGCGCCGCTACGGCACCGGGTACAGCGACAGCGAGTATGGCGGCACCGGCTACTCGGCCGGCGCTTCGTCCGGCGGGGACGACTACCCGCAGCGTGGCTTCAACCAGGGCGCGCACTACGACAGCGGCCTGGAGGACGGCGGCTACGAATCCTCCACCGACTACCGCTCCCGCGGCGAGTACGACCAGGGCGACGGCTTCGGCAACCGCTGACCTGGCCCGCGCCGAACGGAAAACGGGGGCGGCGCCTTGTGCGCCGCCTCCGCTCGCGTATATCCCCGTCAAAAGCCCCACAAACCTCGTAGGGGCGCGATGCATGGAGCCCGTGCCCTCCCCCGCACCGCCCCGTCCCGATATCTCGTACGGGCAGACCTCTGCCCGCCCTTGCCCCCACCTCGCCGCCCGCCCTTCGCGTCGGACCTCGTCGGGGCCGCCCCACGCGCGCCACGCGCCTGCCCGCGCTAGCCCCATCTCCGGCCCTCGCCTCGCGCACCGGCGCCCAAGTCCCCTCTTCCCACGGCGGGTTGTGGGAAAGGGTGGCAGCTGTAAGCTGCCGGAAGAGGGCCTCGCCTGGCACAACCCCGCGCCTCCACTACATTCCCCCCGTCGCCGCACTACCCACCCCAACCCACGATTCCGATGCCGATCACCCAAGCGCTGCTCCCCGAGTTCGACAGGAGATGGCCATCACGCGCACCCTCCTGGAGCGCGTCCCCGCCGACCGTGCCGACTGGAAGCCGCACCCGAAGTCCACCGCGCTCGGCGCCCTCGCCCAGCACCTCGCGACGATCCCGTCGCTGGGCATGCGCGCCATCACGGTGACCGAGGTGGACATGAACCCGCCCGGCGGGACCCCGCCGACACCGCCGCGCTTCGAATCCAGGGAAGCACTCCTCGCCACCTTCGACGCCAACGTCCAGAAGACCCGCGCCGCCATCGCCGCCGCCAGCGACGAGGAGCTGAACGTCACCTGGACGCTCAAGAACGCGGGGCGCACCATCTTCGCCCTGCCGCGCGCGGCGGTGCTGCGGACGATGATGATGAGCCACATCATCCACCATCGCGGCCAGCTCAGCGTCTACCTGCGCCTCAAC
>JAUJMI010000312.1 GCA_030446945.1 Longimicrobium sp.
GGATCCCCGCGGGAAAGACGATCTCGTTGAGCGAGGCGTTGTAGTACGCGTTGACTGCCGGCGCCGTCATCGACCACTCGCCCCGGTCCGCGGGGCGGCCGATGCGGGCGATGCTGCGCGCGCTGGCCCAGCGGGTGGCGCGGCGCAGGTTCTCCAGGTGCGACCCGGGCCTGATCTCCAGCGCCGAGTAGTCGCGCCAGCGGTCCGGGTAGGCGATCTTCTCGCGAAAGGAGGCGAGCTTGGCCAGCGCCTCCGCGCGGGTGGAGTCAGTCATCCAGTCCAGTCCGTGCAGCCGCTCACGGAGCGCGGAGCGCATGTTCTCCACCATGCGCAGGGCGCGCGCGCGGGCCTGCGGGTTGAAGGTGCGCCGCACGTACGCCTCGCCCAGCGCGTCGCCCAGGTGGACGTCGGAAGAGGCCAGGCAACGCTTCCATCGGGGGAGCTGCTCGCGGGTGCCGGTGAGCACCTGCTGCATCCGGAACTGCTCGTCCAGGAAGGCGCGAGAGAGCGCGGAGGCGGAGGCGCGCACCAGGTGCCAGCGCATGTACGACCGCCAGTCCGCCAGCGGCAGCGTGGCGAGCACCCCTTCCAGCGCGCGGAAGAAATCCGGCTGGCGGACGTTGATGCTGTCGATGGCCGGCGCGCCGCGGGCACGCAGGTAGGCGGCCCAGTCCCAGTGCCGGGTGAGCGCCTGCAGCTGCGCCACCGGCATCATGTGGTACGTGGCCGCGCGGTCGCGCTGCTGCACGCGCGTCATGGACGCGCTCGCCAGCGCCGTCTCGATGGCCATCACCCGATGGGCCTCGGCGGGCCCGTCGCGGCGCCCGGCAAGCGCGAGCATCCTCCCCACGTGCGCCACGTACTCGCCCCGGATGCGCAGCGCCGCGCTGTCCTTCCGCGTGTAGAAGTCGCGGTCGGGAAGCCCCAGCCCGCCCTGCCCCAGGTGCGCGATGGTGCGCGTGCTGTTCTTGAGGTCGGGCGCCGCGGCGAAGCCGAACATCGGCGCCGCGCCCACCTGGTGCAGCCGCGCCACCTCGGCCATCAGCGCCGCGCGGGTGCGGAGGGCGTCGATGCGAGCCATGTCCACCGCAAGCGGGAGGCGACCCTCGCGCTCGGCGCGCGCGGAGTCCATGCAGGTGGCGTAGAAGACGCCCAGCTTGCGGTCGCTGCTCGCCGCGGGAGCGCGCGCGGCGCCGCGGGCCGCCTGCTCCAGGAGCCCGCGCAGCACGGCCTGGTTGCGTTCGCGGAGCTCGTCGAAGCTCCCCCAGCTGCTGTACGCCGCCGGCATGGTGCTGCGCGCCAGCCAACCCCCGTTCGCCCACTGGTAGAAGTCGCGGCAGGGGGCGCAGGTGGTGTCCCGGTCGGCCCGGTCCAGCATCTGCCCGCCGGGGCGCTGGCCCGCCGCGGGAAGAGCGAGCACCGACGCAAGCACTACGGCGCACGCGAGCGGCTTGCGAAAGGTCATGCGATTGAACGACTCCTGGAACGATCGAGGCGCATCCACCGTACGGGCTGAGGGGTGCGGCTAATTTAGCAGCGCGCGGCCGGGAGCGGAACCGCGCCGGCGCCCGGACGCGGGGGGGGTTCCACATCTGTATCCAACGACAAACGATGCGACCCAAATGGCGATGGTTCCGGCTGCTGCGCCCACTAATGCGTCTCGCGTGGCGTCTCAACGATCGCGCGGATCCGTGGGAATGTGTCGAAGCCACGCTTCCTCCACAGTTCTTCGGCCACGGATCGCAGCGCGATTTCGCGTGGTATCTCACGGGCGAGAGCGGAGTCCCGGTGCGGTCGTTCGAAGAGATCTGTAAGTTCCTGCTCGGCTGCGCGTACGTGCGCGACCCGGTCCTTTTTCAGGTGCCCGACTTCTGGCAGCATCCGATCACGTTCGAGCAGATTCGCGGGGCGATTGCGAAGATCACGCGCTGTGGGCCTGGAGGAAGCTGCGCGACCTGGGCTACCCCGCCCACCTGGTGACCGGCTCGTGCGGCCTCGGCGGGTACGATCCAGGTGGACACGCCTGGGTGCTGTTCGAGGCGGATGGCGAGCTCCTGCTCCTGGAGTCCACCGCCAAGGAACGCGCCTCGATGGTGCGCCCGCTCTCAGCCATGAAGGCGTACTACACCCCGTATGCTCCCGTGGACCACCAGATGCGCCTATTCGCCTACGGCGGGTTTTTCGACCGGGTGGAGGCCCGCAAGGAGGCCAAGCGTAGTCGGCAGCAAGCAGACAGCGAGGCGCACCGGGGGGGTGACGTGACGCCCGGATCACGCGCAGGTCACGCGCGCCGCCCATCTTAGCTCCCAGACCACGCTTCCCACCCCCTTTCCGCCCGAGATGCCGATGCACCCGCCCCCCCTGCCCGCCGCCGCTGGCGGGCGCTGCTCGCCGGCGCGCTCCTGCTCGCGATGCCCGCGCTCCTGTGGGCCAACATGGCCGAGCCTCCCGAGCCCGCGCCGCTGCGGCCGGGCGGCGCCGCGGGCGAGCCGGCGGGCGGGCTGCGCGACGTGGCGGTGGAGCACGAGCGGCTGCTGATCGACCTGCGGCCGCTGGCCAGGGCGAAGCCCGCGATGGTGGACGCGACCTACCGCACCCGCAACGACGGCGCGGCGCGGACGGTGCGGCTCCTTTTCGTGGCGGACGGGCTGGGCGGCGCGGGGCAGGTGTGGCTGGACGGGCGCCCCGTCCCCAACCGGCGCACGCAGCCGGGGCCGCTCCCCGCCAGCTGGCGCGCCCCGGGGGCGACGCCCGGGCTGGGCGGCGGTGGATCGCTTGCGTACACCTCCAAGGAAGCCGGCGCCCTCGCCTTCGAGCTCCCGCTCCCGCCCGGCCGCCACGAGATCCGCGTGCGCTACCCCGCGCAGGCGGCCATCTACCAGACCGAGGGGCTGATGCCGGTCTGGCAGCTCGGCTACGTGCTGGCGCCGGCGCGCGAGTGGGGCGGCTTCGGGCGGCTGGACGTGCGCGTCGAGCTGCCGCGAGGCTGGGAGGCCGCAGCCACTCCCGGCCTGCGCCGCGACGGCAGCGCGCTGGTGGGAAGCTGGCAGGGGATCCCCGCCGACGCGCTGGCGCTGAGCGCGCGGGCGCCCGAACCGTCGTCGGGGTGGCGCTACCTGCTGTGGATGGCGTTCTGCGCGGCGGGGCTGTGGCTGTGCATCCTCGGCGGGCGCGCGACGGGCCGCTCGCTCGGCGAACGCGGACGCGGCGCGGGGTGGGCGCTCCCGGTTTCCTTTGCGCTGTCGATGGGGTGGACGATCGCCGCCATCATCACGCTCCTCCTGATCCCGGGGTGGATCGAGCGTGCCGCGGGGCCGTTCATCAACGAGTACGTCACCAACAGCATGTCGTACACGATCGCGATCATGCTGATCCTGGCCGCCCCGGTCTTCACACTGGTCGGCACACTCGCCACGCAGGTCGCCGCCATCCGCGCCCGCCGCAGGGCCGCCGCGCGCGCCACGCCCGAAGCGCCGCCACTCCGCTAGGGAGAAAAGCGGCCTCACACGGAGCCACGGAGCCACGGACAAAGATATCCGCTCACTTCCTGAACGGAGCCCCCACGCCGTACCCGCGGTTCGGATCGGGATGTGGCGCGGAGTGAAGGAGCTGGGCTCTGCCGGTGCGCTCGGCACTATTCCATGTTCGCGTGCCGGTGCCTGGGTACCCACGGTCCCCGGCCGCCGAACCACCGGTCCTGACCGCCCGCTCCCGTCCCCGGCACCACGAGCATAACATGGGCTGGATCGCGGATGCGCGGCAGAGCCCGTTTCCTCCACTCCGCGCCCGAAAATGGGGGTAAGGCAGGTACGGTGACGCGCTTCGTTCAGGAAGTGGTTTTTCTCTGTGGCGTTGCGATTCCCTCCGTGTCTGTGTGATGCTGTTGCTGTTCTACTCACGGAGCCGCGTGGCGGGAAGGGCGCGCACGCGAAGCCGCTCCAGGTCGGGCTCCGGGAGCGCGTCCCAGTGCGGCGGGATAGGGGTGAGGCGGCGGCGCTCGCCACGGCCCTCGAAGATCAGCCACCCCTCCATCAGCTGCGGCGGAAGCGCGACGGCGGGCTGGCGGCGGTCGGTGCTCTCACGCCGCTCAGAGCCCGGCGGGCGCAGCACCGGGTCCGGGCTGCGGCGGTCGAAGCCGGCGCGCCGCTCCGCCGAGGTGCGGGCGCCGGGAACGACGCTCCACACCTGCCACTCGGTGCCGTTCGGATCCCGGAAGGTGCGCAGCGGCATGGCCTTCAGCTCCGCCGGGGCACGGGGTCCGCGAGCAGCCGGATCCGGTCCAACTCGGCGTCCGGAAGCGAGTCCCACCCGTGTGGGATCGGGGTGATGCGCCGCTTCTCCGTGTCCGCCTCGAAGACCAGCCAGCCGCCGTCCAGCGAAGGGCTGAGGTGCATGCGCAGCCGGGCGCGCCGGTCGGGCGCGGCGCGCCTCTCCGGGTGGTCGCGCCGCTCGGGATCGTGCGGCTCCGGCTTGGGGGCGCGGCGCACGCGGAGGCGGCGCTCCGTCCCCTCCTGCAGGACGTGCGGCACCACGTTCCACACCTGCCACTCCACCCCGTCCGCATCGCGAAAGGTCCGGTGCGGCATCGTCAGCCCTCCCCCGCGGTCCGCGGATGCACCCGCTGCTGGTGCGTCATCGGAGCCTCCCCTGTGCGTCGTCTCTCGATCCGGATGGGGCGGCTCGCGCCGGCCGATCCGGAGAATTGCGGGTAAGTAACGCAATCACTGTACCTTACGCAATCCGAAGACGCTCCAGGCACCCGGCGCGGAAACATGTGCGGGGCACAAAAAAGGCGGCGGGGGGGGGGGTTTTGGGCCCGCCCCCCCCCCACCCGCCACCCCCCCCGGTTTAGGGCCGCGTACGAGAAAGGGACAGCGGGGCGGGTGGGCACACTGTGTGGGCTTTGGTGGGTG
>JAUJMI010000313.1 GCA_030446945.1 Longimicrobium sp.
CCCTCACCTACGAGCCGGAGACGTCGCTTGCGCTGGGCTTCGGCTTCCGCTGCGGGTTCCTCGGGCTCCTGCACATGGAGATCATCCAGGAGCGATTGGAACGCGAGTTCGACCTGGATATCATCACCACCGTCCCCAACGTGAAGTACCACGTGGTGATGACGGACGAGGAGGACCGCTGGGTGGAGAGCCCCTCCGCACTTCCCGATCCCACCAAGATCGCGCGCATCGAGGAGCCGTACGTCACCGCGCGCATCCTGGTGCCCGCGGATTACATCGGCGGGGTGCAGCGGCTGGCGCACGAGCGCCGGGCCGACTTCCGCGGCATGAGCTACCCGGACCCGCAGCGCGTGGAGCTGACGTACGACCTGCCGCTGGGCGAGATCGTGCTCGACTTCTACGACAAGCTGAAGTCGGCCACGCGCGGCTACGCATCGTTCGACTACGACTTCTCCGACTACCGCGCCAACCCGCTGGTCAAGCTGGACATGCTGATCAACGGCGACCCGGTGGACGCGTTCAGCGTCATCATCCACCGCGACAAATCGCAGGAGTACGGACGCAACATCGCGGAGAAGCTCAAGGAGCTGATCCCGCGGCAGATGTTCGAGGTGGCGATCCAGGCGGCGATCGGCAACAAGGTGATCGCCCGCGAGAGCATCTCGGCGATGCGAAAGAACGTGACCGCGAAGTGTTACGGCGGCGACATCTCCCGCAAGCGCAAGCTCCTGGAGAAGCAGAAGGCCGGCAAGAAGCGGATGAAGCAGGTGGGGACGGTGGAGATCCCGCAGGAGGCTTTCCTGGCGGTGCTGCGGGTGGGGGAGTGAGGCTTCCCATCCTGGGCGGGCGGCTGCGGGGGCGCTGGTGGCTCCCCGCCAGCCGCGGGAAGATCCTGCGCATCCTGGGCGGCAGCTACGAGCCGGAGCAGACACGCCTGTTTGAAGAGCACGTCCACCCGGGCGACACGGTGCTGGACGTGGGGGCGCACGTGGGCTACTACACCGTGCTCTCCGCGGTGCTGGCGGGGGAGCGGGGCGCGGTGTGGGCGTTCGAGCCCAACCCGGCCAACGCCGCCTTCCTGCGCCGCCACACGGAGATCAACAGGCTCGCCAACGTGCGCGTGACCGAGGCCGCGGTGTCCGACTCGAGCGGCACCGCGCGTTTTGGCTTCGGTCGGGGGAGCGGGACGGGGCACCTCTCCGCCGACGGGACGGTGGAGGTGCGCACCGTGCGGCTGGACGACTTCTGCGCCGAGCACGGGATCGCGCCGTCGGCGGTCAAGATCGACGTGGAGGGCGCGGAGGGGGCGGTGCTGGAGGGCGCCCGCGACACGCTCGCCCGGCGCCGCCCCGTCCTCTTCCTCTCCACGCACGGGACGGAGGTGCACCGCGCCTGCCTGGCCTTCCTGGAGGGCGCCGGGTACGCCTGCCGGCCCATTCTGGGCGATGACGTGCGGACGACGAGCGAGCTGCTCTGCACTCCGGCGGCACGGTAAGCGCGGCGATGCGCCTGTCGGTGATCGTCTCCACCTACGACAAGCCCCGCTTCCTGGAGCGCGTCCTCTGGGGGTACGCCGTCCAGACCGACCGCGACTTCGAGCTGGTGGTGGCCGACGACGGCTCCGGCCCCGAGACGGCGGAGCTCATCCGCCGGTTGCGCGCCGAGAGCGGGATGGATCTCGTGCACGTGTGGCACGAAGACCGCGGTTTCCGTAAGACCGAGATCCTGAACCGCGCCATCGTGGCTTCGCGCGGCGACTACCTTCTCTTTACGGACGGCGACTGCATTCCGCGCCGCGACGTGGTGGAGGTGCACCGCGCGCTCGCTCGGCCGGGGCGCTACCTGGCCGGCGGCTACCTGAAGCTCCCGGCCGGCGTGAGCGAGCGGATCACGGTGGAGGACGTGACCTCGGGGCGCGTGTCCGAGCTGCGCTGGCTGTGGGCGCAGGGGTGGAGGCCGGGGCGCCGCGCGCTGCGCCTGGTGCGCTCGCCCAGGCTGGCGGCGCTGTTCGACCGGATCACGCCCACGGCGGCGCACTTCCACGGGAACAACGCGTCCACCTGGCGCGAGGCGATCTTGCGGGTGAACGGATTCGAAGGGAAGATGGGGTACGGCGGGCTGGACCGGGCGCTGGGCTACCGCCTGGAGAACGCGGGGGTGCTGGGGATGCAGATCCGCCACCGCGCCGTCGCGCTGCACCTGCACCACGATCGTCCGTACCGGCGCCCCGAGGTGGTGAGCGCAAACCGCGCGATCCTCGACGCCGTTACCCGCGAGCGGCTGGTGCGCGCAGAGCAGGGAATCGCCGAGCTCGATCCGGATCCTACGCTGCGCGTGCTGCGCTGAACCGTTCATCAGGACCACGCATGACAACGGGCAAGGCCGAGAAGCGCTGGATCGTGGGGGTGGACCTGGGCGGCACCAACGTCGTCGTGGGGCTGGTGCCCATCGAGGGGGGCGAGGTGCTGGGGCTGCGCACCCTCCCCACCGAGTCCAACCGCGGGGCCAAGTTCGTGGTGGACCGCATCGTCCACATGGTGAACGAGGCCATCGCCGAGGTGGCGGAGGCGCACGGCACCACGCGCGCGGCCGTGGCCGGGGTCGGGATCGGCTCGCCGGGGCCGCTCAACCGCAAGACGGGGACGGTGATCAACACCCCCAACCTGGGGTGGCGCAACTTCCCGCTGCGCGACCTGATCTCCAACTCCGTCAAGCTCCCCTGCACGCTGGACAACGACGCCAACTGCGCAACGTACGGCGAGTGGTGGCTGGGGGCGGGGCGCGGCACGCACTCCCTCGTCGGCTTCACGCTGGGAACGGGGATCGGCGGCGGCATCGTGCTGAACGGCGAGATCTACCACGGGTGCAGCGACGTGGCCGGCGAGATCGGCCACATGACCATCGACAGCAACGGCCGCAAGTGCAAGTGCGGCAACTACGGGTGCCTGGAGCAGTACGCCAGCGGCCCCGCCATCGCGCTGCGCGCCGTGGAGGGGATCGAGGCGGGCGCCGAGTCGCTGCTGGAGGAGATGGTGGACGGGAATTTGGACGACGTCACCGCCGCCACCGTCTACGAGGCCGCCGTCCTGGGCGACCCGTACGCCACGGAGGTGATGAAGGATACGGCCAAGTTCCTGGGCTCCGGCGTCGCCAGCATCATCAACATCCTGAACCCGCAGATGGTGGTGATCGCGGGCGGGGTCACCCGCGCCGGCGACCACCTCTTCGTCCCCCTCATCGCCGAGGTGCGCCGCCGCGCCTTCCGCTCCGCCCAGGAGTGCTGCCGCATCGTCCCCGCGGAGCTGCCGGGGACGGCGGGGGTGGTGGGGGCGGCGGGGGTGTTCAAGAAGGAGAACTACGGGGCGATGTGAGGGGACAGGCATCGCAGGCCCCCACCCCGCTCGTTCCTCGCTGCCCCTCCCCCAATAACTACCTGGGGGAGGGGCGCACGCGGCATCGGGGTGTTTCGCGATATCTGGTTCGCACCCGTGCCCGTAGGGGCGCGATTCATCGCGCCCGCCCTCTCCCCGACCTCGACCACCGCCCGTCGCACCGTCGCCTTGTAGGGGCAGACCCGCGTGTCCGCCCTCCCTTGCCCGGGCTCGACCGCCGTGTTCCCGGCGGGCCGGTGCCCAGGCAAACTCCTTGGGGCCTCCTTCTTCGGCGCACGCGTTCGGGGTTGGCTGCCCGCTGTCCCCTTTTCCCTGTCCCCTCCGCCGCTCCCCGTTCCCCGTTCCCCATCCCGTGACCCTTCGACTCGGCATCCTCGGCACCTTCGTCTGGGACCGCATCTGGACGCTGGAGGACCAGGCGGCGGGGCTGCCGTTCGAGAGCTGGGGCGGTCTGGCGTACTCGCTGGCCGCCGCGGCGGCGGCACGGCCGGAGGGGTGGGAGATCGTCGCGGTGGCGCGGGTGGGAGAGGACCTGGTGGACGAGGCGCGCGCCTTTGCCGCCGCGCTGCCCGGGGTGGATGCGGAGTCGGCGCTGGTGGCGGCGCCGGAGCCGAACAACCGGGTCGAGCTGCGCTACACCGACGACGCGCGGCGCGGCGAGCGGCTGACGGGCGGCGTGGAAGCGTGGACGTGGGAGGAGCTGGCGCCGCGCGTGGCCGGCCTCGATGCGCTGTACGTCAACTACTTCTCGGGGTTCGAGATCGGGCTGGCGGCGACGGAGCGGCTGCGCGCGGCGTTCAACGGTCCACTGTACGCCGACCTGCACTCGCTCTTCCTGGGCTGCCCCGGCGTGGGGACGCGCCAGATGCGCCACCTGCCGGAGTGGGAGCGCTGGGCCGCATCCTTTGACGCAGTGCAGCTCAACGACGACGAGCTGCGGATGCTCGCCCCCGCCGCCGGATCGCGCGACGAGGCGGCGGCGACGCTGATGGGCGCCGGCCCGCGCGTGGTGGCCGTGACGCACGGGGCCGAGGGCGCGACGATCCTGCGCGCCGCCGCGATCCCCGCCGACCCGCGCCGCTGGCCGGAGACGCGCGGCGAAGCGGCCGGACCGCCCGCCGCGGCCCAGTACCCGAGCCGCCCCTGCACCGGCGATCCCACCGGATGCGGCGACGTGTGGGGAGCGACATTCTTCACCTCGCTCGCGGGCGGGCTGGGGTGGGACGACGCCGCCCGGGCCGCCCACGCCGCCGCGGCGCGCAAGATGGGCGTCCGGGGAGCGAGCGGGTTGTTTGGTGCGTTAGTGCGTTAGTGCGGACAGGCCCTGATACTCATCCGGTCGCGGGGGCACTCCGCAGCCGAGCCTCGGCTGGTGCAGGCGCGAAGGGGTGATCCCTCGGAACGCACAGTAGCTCCCTTTGTTCCGCGCCAGATTACGGCCCCAGTTCGAATTCCGCGAAGCGCGTCGCTCAGGATCACAAAACGAAACGGCCGGTGATGCGGCG
>JAUJMI010000314.1 GCA_030446945.1 Longimicrobium sp.
CGCGGACGAGCGCTCCGGGATCGAGTACGCCGTCCCCTCGCTCGCCGAGTGGGTGTGCGACGCCGGGCGCTTCCCGCCCGAGTGGATCGCCGCGGTTCAGGAGACGCTGGCGCGCGCCAGAGGCTGAAAAGCACCACGCAGAGGCACGCAAAGGCACGGAGAAACACTTCCTGAACGGAGCGCATCACGGTACCTGCCTTACGTCGATCTCTGGCGCGGAGTGAAGGAGGCGGGCTCTCCCGTGCGCACCGCACTCTTCGGGTGCAAGTACGTCGGGATCTTCAGGGCGCCCGGCGAGCCGCGGATCGGCCCAATGCCGGTCCGGGCGGTCCGCTCCCGTCGACCCCCGGGCGCACGACTCGGCGGAACATTGGATGGATCCGTATGCGCAGCAGAGCCCGTCTCCTTCACTTGGCGTAAGGTGCAGGTATGGTGCGGGCTCCGTTCAGATACCATGAAAAATGGGCCGCCACAGCATAAACTCTCTGGGTCGCTTAAAACCCTGGAGGCGCTTATGAGACCTGTGACGACCCGTAGCAGCGAGCCTCAAACCGCTCTCGTGCTCTACATGGCGCTGGAGCTCGGCTCGACGGAGTGGAAAGTTGGCTTTTCGACCGGCCTGGGTCAACGTCCTCGCATCTGCTCGGTGCCGGCGGGTGCGTTGGAGCGGCTGCACAGCGACATCCGCCGGGCCAAGACGCGCTTCGGCCTTCCGGACGACGCCGCGGTGCGCAGCGCGTACGAGGCGGGGGCGCGACGGCTTCTGGATCCACCGGGCGCTCTGCGAGGCAGGCATCGACAACCAGGTCCTGGACTCCTGCAGCATCCTCGTGGAGCGACGGGCGCGTCGGGCCAAGTCCGACGGGTTGGACGTGCGGGCGCTGCTGGAGTTGCTGATGCGCTTCCACGCCGGGGATCGCCGTGCCTGCCGCACGGTTCGGGTACCGAGCCGGGACGCGGAGGACGCGCGGCAGATGCAGCGCGAGCTGCGGGAGTTGAGAGGGGAGAGGACCACGCTGACGAACCGCATCAAGGGGCTCCTGGCCACGCAGGGGGCACGCCTGGCGGGAAGTGGGGTGAAGAGGGGGCGGGTGGACGTGGAAGTGCTCGTGGATGGGCAGGGAGCGCCGCTGCGTGAGGGGCTGCGTGCGCGGATCGGCCGGGAGCTGGAGCGGCTGCGCTTGCTGGATGCGCAGATCACGCAGGTGGAGAAGGCGCGCAAGGCGAAGCTCGAGGCGCAGCACCAGGAGGCGGGCGCGAAGCTGGCGCGGAAGCTGATGCAGCTGCGCGCCATCGGACCCGAGGCGGCGTGGGTGTGCTCGGTGGAGGCCTTTGCCTGGCGCACCTTCCAGAACACGCGCCAGGTGGGCGCGTCGATGGGACTGGCGCCGACGCCGTACCAGAGCGGCACGAGCCAGCACGAGCAGGGCATCAGCAAGGCCGGCAACCGGCACGTGCGGGCACTCGCGATCGAGGCGGCGTGGGCGTGGGTGAGATACCAGCCGCAGAGCGCGCTGACACGCTGGTTCCACAGACGTTTCGGAGATGCGGGGCCGGGGGGGCGGAAGAAGGGGATCGTGGCGCTGGCGCGCAAGCTGATGATCGCGCTCTGGAAGTACGTGCAGTACGATGAGCTCCCCGAGGGAGCGCTGCTGAAGACGTAAGGGAAAGAAGGCTGGCGCTCCTCCCCTAAAGGAGCGCGGTGGATGCATTGAAGAAACAAACACGCGCGTGCGGCGCGGGTGGGAGGGCCCGGTCATATCCAGGGGATCGATTGCTGGCCCCGTCGTTCAGAAGGGAGCCCTTCCCCCGCGCGCCTGACCCTTCGCCTTGGGCGAACACGGTAGCTTGTATCCGGCTTCAATGCCGGAACGGATAGAAGGCGGTCCCAGGGCGCCAGTGCGCGCGCCCACGACCCCATCAGGCGGCCCGTGCCGCAACGCGCGTGGTGCAGCAATAATCAACAAAGGCAGCACCTGGGATCGCTCCCGGAGCGATCCCAATATATGGACTACGTCCTGAACTGCCCAGAGGCTTGACAGGCGGGCTCATAGAAGGAAGTGGTGTCTCTCTTGGCTCTGTCTCTGTGGAGTGGCCTTATCTCTGGGACACGAGCCAGTCCTTCGCCTGCTCCTCGGTGTCAAACACCTGGATGTTGCGCTTGCTGAAGAGGATCACCGCCTGGTATGCGACGCGGTGCAGCCCGGACATCCCCACGATGGCGCTCGCTTTGACGAACGGCTCGTCGTGCCGGGCGCCGGGGTGTGTCTATCTCAATACCCCGCATGACGCTTCGCTAGACATGCGCACGCAACGCGCCACCCGCTCGAGCCGGAATCCGACTTGGCTTCCAGCGGCGCCATGACCGCTCCCGCGAACCCGCTCGACCACGGCTGGGGCCTTACCGTGGCGCAGGCGCGCGAGCTCCAGCTTGCCCTGCGCGATCGCATCGATCTCCGCGCGCCGCCGGACTTCCGCCCGCGCACCGTCGCCGGCGCGGACGTGTCGATGGAGCGGTTCGCCAAACGTGGCTACGCCGGGATCGTGACGCTCGACGCGGTCACGCTGGACACGGTGGAGGAGGCGAGCTCCGCGGCCACGCTCCAGATGCCATACATTCCCGGCTACCTCTCCTTTCGCGAGCTCCCCCCGCTGGACGATGCCTTCCGGAAGCTGCGGACCCGGCCGGACGTGGTGCTCTTCGATGGGCAGGGATTCGCACACCCGCGCCGCTTCGGGATCGCCTGCCACGGTGGGCTCCTGTGGGACGTCCCCACCATCGGCTGCGCCAAGTCCATCCTGGTGGGCGACCACGATGAGCCGGGGTGGGCGCGCGGCTCCACCGCTCCCCTGGTGCACCAGGGCGAGATGGTCGGCGTGGCCCTGCGCACCCGCGACGGCGTCAAGCCCGTGTACGTCTCCCCGGGCCACCGCATGGACATCGAGACGGCCGTGCGCATCGTCCTCTCGGTGTCGCCCAGGTACCGCGAGCCGGAGACCACCCGCCGCAGCCATCGCCTGGTGAACGAGATCCGGCGGGCGGACACGGGCGGTGGGTGAGAATGGCAGCGCCGGTTCACCGGGGGCTGAAGCCCCTGGCTGGAACTACGGAAAGACCGCTGAAGCGGTCTTAGGGCCGCCGGCCCTTACGCGGCGCCCGCACCCGGCTCCCCGCACGGACGCACGCAAGCGCCCCCTCCCCCTGGCGAGGGGGCAGAGCGGTGACGAGCGGGGGCGGGGGCCTGCCCGCACTCACGCACTTCCGCTCCCTGCCACCGCGCGACATCCCCCCGGCACCCTTCCTGCCGCACCTTCGGTCAGAATCCGCCTGCCCGGCGCGTTCCACCCCGACATTCAGAGCCCGTAGCCAAATTGCCTCCGATGTATGACGAGGAAGAGCCGTTGAACCCCACCAAGCTCTTCCTGGAGCACTACGACGGGCTGTACCGGTACCTGCTGCGCCTGACGGGCGACCCGGACCTGGCGGCGGACGCGGCGCAGGAAGCGTTCGTGCGCCTGGTGGAGCGGCCACCGCAGGACCGCCACCTGCGCGCCTGGCTGTACGCGGTAGCCACCAACGTGGTACGCGACACCGCCCGCGCCCGTGCACGCTGGCTCACGCTGCTCCGCGCGACGCCCGAGAGGGCGCCCGTGGGCGACATGGGCCCGGCGCCGGACGTGGCAACCGAGAGTGACGAACGCAGGCGCCTGGTGCGGGCCGCGCTGGACCGCCTTTCGTGGAAGGAGCGCACCGTGCTGCTGATGCGCGAAGAAGGATTCGCCCATCACGAGATCGCCGAGGCCGTGGGGACCACCACCGGGTCGGTGGGCACCATGCTGGCACGCGCGCTCAGGAAACTTTCCGCGGAGCTCTCTCCCTCAACCGAGAGCCTTCGATGAGCCTTGTGATCGGTCCGCGCACCCACCTGGGTGAGACGGACCTGCTTCGATACCTGGACCGGCAGCTGAACCGCGAAGCGCTGCGGCGTGCCCGGCACCACCTTGCGCACTGCCCCGCCTGCGCCGCCGAGCTCGCCGGTCTAGAGCGGCGCTCCGCCACCGTGAGCGCGCTGATCGGCGAGCTGCCGGTGGAGCTGCCGGACTCCGGAAAGCGCGCCGTGGCGCTGGCCGCCATGGATCGCGCCCGCCTGCGCAGCTCCGCCACGGGCCCCCTCAGCGGCAAGGTGCTGCTGCGCGCCGCCGCCGTCTTCATGCTGGCGCTGCTGGGGGCGCTGACCACCCAGTCCGGCCGCGCCTGGGTCTCCGACCGGGTGGAGGCGGTGGCCGGCGACGACCCGGGGCCACTGCTGGAGAGCATCCTGCGCATGCTGGACGGCAACGAGGCGCCCCCGCCCGTCCCCGCGGCGCCGCCGCGGGCGGAGGGGGTGCACACGCACGGCTCGCCGGCCACGCCGCGGCAGCGGGTGCAGGTGCAGCCGCCCAGCACCGTGCGGCCCGGGGCCACGGCGCCGGTGAAGTTCACCCCGAACGGCGCGGAGGTCACGATCCGCTTCGCAACGCTGCAGCGCGGCGGCTCGGCCACGCTCTGGCTGCGCGAGGTGCAGGATGCCAGCGCCCAGGTGACCAGCGGCCATCGCGGCGAGCGCATCGTGCCGGAGGCGGGCGGGGTGCGGGTGGAGAACCGCGCGAACTCGCGCGCGCACTACATGCTCACCGTCCCCGTGTACTTCCGCGCGGTACGCGTGCAGGTGGGCGACGGACCGGAGACGCTGATCCCCGTCTCCAAGTCCAAGCGCGACTGGATCTGGACGATCAGCCTGCAGGAAAGCGCCGAGCACGAGTCGCCGGACGGAGAGCAGAACTAGGCTCCGCAACGGCATCTCACGCGGAGACGCGGAGAACTGCGGGTCTCACACAGAGCCACAGAG
>JAUJMI010000315.1 GCA_030446945.1 Longimicrobium sp.
TGATGTACGCGCACGGGACCTCCGGGCGGACCTTCGCCGGGCGCATCATCCAGCTCGTCACCGGTTCGACCGGCCTCGACGACTTCGAGTGGGGCGTGACGCTGTTCGGGGTGCACCCCGACGACCTCAAGGCGTGCGTCTACACGATGCGCTACGACGAGGCGTCTGCCGTCTACGCCGAGTTCGGGCCGTTCTACACCGGGATGGTGGCCGAGCTCGACGACGTGCTGGCGGCTGCCGGCCTCGGCTGAGGGCGGCGCGCGGGCGGATCCTCGTCGCCACGTCGGTGGCGGGGCCCCCGGCGGGTCGAGCGCCCTGCGCCGCCTCGGGTCCCCCGACGACGTGGTGGGGGCGCTCCTTTACCTGCTGCGCGCGGACTTCGTGACCGGGGAGATCCTGGTGGTGGACGGAGGGCGCCGGCTGCGGGGGTGAGCCCCGGCCCGGAACATCCCCAGCCGCATCCGGTAGGAACTCCCATACCCGACGGCCCTCAGCCGCGCCCCGTATCACGCCGCTCCCCCTCAGGATGCCCCGCAAGCCACGCCCCGCCCGTGCCGCGGGCTCTTCCCGCCGCCGCAAGATCCTGCGCGCGCTCCTGGTGGTGCTGGCCTTCGGCGCCGGCGCCGGGGGCGGGCTGCTCGCGTACCTGTGGCCCCGCTGCTCGGGGGAGGCGTGTCCGTCCGTGGACACGCTGCGCACGTACCAGCCGCCCCAGGCGAGCCAACTCTTCGACGGGGGCGGGAAGCTGGTGGCGTACCTGGCACCGGAGCGCCGCACGGTGGTCCGCATCGAGCGCATCCCGGCGCACGTTTCCGGGGCGTTCCTGGCGGTGGAGGACAAGCGCTTCTACCGCCACCGCGGGATCGACTACCGGCGGCTGGCCGGCGCCGTGGTGCGCGACATCCAGACGCTGAGCTACCGGCAGGGGTTCAGCACGGTGACGATGCAGCTCGCGCGCAACGTCTTCCCCGAGTACCTGTCGCGGGAGAAGACCATCCGCCGAAAGCTGTGGGAGGTGGTGCTGGCGCGGCGGATCGAGCGGGCGTTCTCCAAGGACGAGATCCTGGAGATGTACCTGAACCAGATCTACCTGGGTCAGGGGCAGCACGGGGTGGAGGCGGCGGCGCGCGGCTACTTCGGCAAGCCGGTGGCGAAGCTGAGCGATGCGGAGGCCGCCACGCTGGCCGCGCTCCCCAAGGCCCCCTCGTTCTACGATCCGCGCCGCAACCCGGACGGGGCGCTGCGCCGGCGCAACCTGGTGCTGGGGCTGATGGCCGACGCCGGCGTCATCACGGATACCGAGGCGGCGATGGCGCAGGGCCAGCCGCTGGGCCTCGCCCCGCCGCCCGAGGCGCTGGGAGAAGCGCCGTATTTCGTGTCCGCGGTGAGGCGTGAGCTGCGCGAGCGCTTCGGGCCGCGCGCGGACACGGACGGGCTGCGCGTGTACACCAGCCTGGACCCGGTGCTCCAGGAGAACGCGGAGCAGGAGCTGCGGCGGCAGATCGCGGCCGTGGAGAAGGGGCAGCACGGCCGCTTCCGCCACGCCACCTGCGCCGCCGGCTCCAAGAAGCCCGAGCGGTGCCTGCAGGGGCTGTTCGTGGCCATGAGCCCGCGGACGGGCGACGTGTGGGCGCTGGTGGGGGGGCGCGACTACGCCCTCAGCCAGTTCGACCGCGTGACGCAGGCGCGGCGGCAGGCGGGCTCCGCCTTCAAGCCCTTCGTCTTCGCCGCCGCGCTCGCGGACGGGATTCCGGTGTCTATGCCGCTGCTGGGCCCCGGTGCGGAGGTGGCGCGCGGCGCCTACTGGCCGCGCGACCACGTGGCGGACAGCGCCCCCCTGGACATGCGCGACGCGCTGCGGCTGTCGTCCAACCGGGCGGCGGTGGTGCTGGGGGAGCGGGTGGGTGCCGGGCGCGTGGTGCAGACGGCCCACGACATGGGGATCAGCACGCCGATCCAGCCACTCCCCTCCACCTTTCTGGGCGCCGCTTCGGTGGTGCCAATGGAGCTGGTGGCGGCGTACGCTCCCTTTGCCAACGGCGGCTCCAGCGTGCGGCCGCGGCTGATCCGGCGCGTGGAGGATGCGCACGGGCGCATGCTGTACGAGGCACGCGTTGCGAGGAAGCCGGTGATCTCGCCGGGGGTGGCGTTCCTCACCACTTCGCTGATGCGCAGCGTGGTGGATCGCGGGACGGGGTCGGGGGTGCGGCAGGCGGGGCTGTCGTACGACGTGCCCGCGGCCGGGAAGACGGGGACGACCAACGACGGTGCGGACGTCTGGTTCGTGGGGTTCACGCCGGACATCGTGGCGGGGGTGTGGCTGGGGTTCGACAAGCCGCGGGCGATTCTGGCGAATGCGTCGGGGGGTGGGCTGGCGGCGCCGGTCTGGGGGCGCGTGGTGTCGCGCTTCTACCAGCGGCACGCGGTCCCGGCGGCGTGGGGCGTTCCCTCCGACCTGGTGGCCGTGCCGGTGGACCGCGCCTCGGGCAAGCTCGCCACCCCGGCCTGCCCCGGCGAATCGGTGGAGACGGAGTACTTCGTCGCGGGCACCGAGCCCGCCGAGAGCTGCCCGCTGCACGTGGAGGACACGGGCGGGTGGCTGGGTCGTGCGGTCCGCGGCCTGGGCGATTGGCTCGGCGGCGGCGACGAGCCGCCGGCGCCGGGGGCGGAGCGGCGGTGGCCGTAGGGGTTGCTGTGGCGAGTGAACTCGCGGCAACGACAGCACAAAGTCCGCCCGCGTCGGACTCGGGGGAGAGGCCGGTGGGCTTCTCCCCTTTGTGTTGCATGCGTGCGGATGTGTGAGCGGCGGGAGGCGGTGTGCGGGAAGGTGCGGGCAGCCACGTGGGGCAGCCCCTACGCGGTTGTGGTCCGGAGGGCGGGGGCGAGGTGGGGGAGAGGGTGGGCAGACACGCAGGTCTGCCCCTCCGAGGCACCGGTGCGTGGGGTGGGCGTCCGGGTCGGGGAGAGGGGGGGCGCGATGAATCGCGCCCCCACGAGATCTGTGCGCGACGAGCAGATGCATGTGTGCGCCCCCTACCCCAGCGGCTTGGGCGAGGCAGCGAGGTGACGAGCGGGGGCGGGGGCCCGCGCGGGCCTACGGCAGCGGCAGCTTGTCGCGGATGATCAGCAGGATGGCGGAGTGGGGGACGATCTGGTAGGTGCCGCCGTCGATCTCCACTTCCACGGCGTTGCTGCGCAAAAAGATGACGAAGTCGCCCTTTTGGGCCTGCAGGGGGACGTAGCGCAGGCCCGTGCGCGTGCCACCGCCGCTGCTCCACGGCTCGCTGTCGGCCAGGGGCTCGGCGGTGGGGTAACCCGGGCCCACGTTCACCACGTAGCCCCCGGCCACCTCCTCCTTTTGCGCGACGCCCTGGGGCAGGTACAGCCCCGAGGGCGTCTTGCTGTTCTCTTCCTCCGGCTTCACCAGCACCTTGTCGCCGATGACGATGACTTCGCGGCCCATCGTGGTCTCGATCCCGGTTGCGTGTTGAATGCGTCGCACGGGAAATAACGCACCCGGGCGGTGGACGCGCAATCACCGCGCGCGGCATGGGAAAAGCGGTGCGGGAGCGCGCCTTTCGGGCGGGAGCCGCAGGGGCTAAACTGTCCCCGCGCGCCGCCGCCCGACGCGGGCGCGATCCCGGACCGTATATCCAGACAGGAGAACGTGATGAGCGACAGCTTTGGGGCCCGTTCGACGCTTCGCGTGGGGGACCGCGAGTACCAGATGTTCCGCCTGGACGCGCTGAGCACCGGCGGGCGCGACGTCCGCCGCCTCCCGTACTCGCTGCGCATCCTGCTGGAGAACCTGCTGCGGACCGAGGACGGCGTCACCGTCACCCGCGACGACATCGAGGCGCTGGCCGGATGGGACCCCAAGAGCCCGCCGGACCGCGAGATCGCCTTCACCCCCGCGCGCACCGTCCTCCAGGACTTCACCGGCGTCCCGTGCGTGGTGGACTTGGCCGCCATGCGCGACGCGATGGCCGAGCTGGGCGGCGACCCGTCGCGCATCAACCCGCTGCAGCCGGTGGAGCTGGTGATCGACCACTCCATCCAGGTGGACGCCTTCGGATCCGCGGACGCGTTCGAGCAGAACGTGGAGCTGGACTACCAGCGCAACGCCGAGCGCTACGCGTTCCTGCGCTGGGGGCAGCAGGCGTTCGACAACTTCAACGTGGTGCCCCCCAACACCGGGATCGTGCACCAGGTAAACCTGGAGTACCTGTCGCGCGTCGTCTTCTCCACCGACGAGAACCCGAACCTGCAGGGCGAGGGGCTGCCGCTGGCCTACCCCGACACCTGCGTGGGCACCGACTCGCACACGCCGATGGTGAACGGGCTGGGCGTGCTGGCGTGGGGGGTGGGCGGCATCGAGGCCGAGGCGGCGATGCTGGGCCAGCCCATCTCCATGCTCATCCCCGAGGTGATCGGCTTCCGGCTGGTGGGCGAGCTCCCCGAGGGCGCCACGGCGACCGACCTGGTGCTCACCATCACCGAGCTGCTGCGCAAAAAGGGCGTGGTGGGCAAGTTCGTGGAGTTCTACGGGCCCGGCGTGGCCTCCCTGGCGCTGGCCGACCGCGCCACCATCGGCAACATGAGCCCCGAGTACGGCGCCACCTGCGCCATCTTCCCGCCGGACGAGACGACGCTCCAGTACCTGCGCCTCACCGGGCGGCCGGAGGAGCGGATCGCGCTGGTGGAGGCGTACATGAAGGAGCAGGGGCTCTTCCACACCAGCGACTCACCGGAGCCGGTGTTCACGGACACGCTGGAGCTGGACCTGAACACGGTGCAGCCCAGCGTCGCCGGCCCGCGCCGCCCGCAGGACCGCATCAACCTGTCCGACGTGAAGCGCGCCTTCGCCGAGGCGCTGCCGTCGCTCCT